>CAMYWZ010000089.1 GCA_947302945.1 uncultured Bacillota bacterium | reverse complement strand
TACGTCCTTCCAGTATCCGCTGAATCTGTAGGCGAAGAGCCTCTTGCCCTGCGAGAGCATCCTGGGTATGACGTTCTTTCCGAAGTCCTTGTCGGAGTTCGGATCGCAGTGGTCTTCGAGGAGGGCTTTGCGGAGGGCCTTCCAGGTGAAGATGTATATTCCCATGGAGGCTGTGTTGCTGTCCGGGTCCTTGGGTTTTTCGGAGAACTTAACTATCTTGTCGCCTTCGCCGAGCGTCATTATGCCGAAGCGGCTGGCTTCCTCCCAGGGGACTTCTATGACAGATACGGTAAGGTCTGCAGCATTCTTTTTATGGACGCTGAGCATCTTTTCGTAGTCCATCCTGTAGATATGGTCTCCGGACAGGATGAGGACGTTCTCGGGGTCGTAGGAGTCTATGAACTCGATGTTGCGGTAGATGGCGTCGGCCGTGCCTTCGTACCAGGCTCCGCCTTCCTGTGTGGCGTAAGGGGAGAGGACCTGGGCGCCGCCGTCCGAGCTGTCAAGGTCCCAGGCGCCGCCGTTTCCGAGGTACTGGTTTAAAGAGCCCGGTCTGTACTGGACAAGGATGCCGACCGTGTCTATGCCCGAATTGATGCAGTTGGACAGCGAGAAGTCTATGATCCTGTACTTCCCGCCGAACGAAACAGCTGGTTTTGCGATGTTTTCGGTGAGGTCCCCGAGCCTGGTGCCCTGGCCTCCGGCGAGGAGCATCGCAATGCAGTCTTTCTTGTACATACATTTCCTCCGTTCGCAGATGCGAGTGTCATGAATGTGTTATATGTGCCAGATATCCGAAGCGTACTCGCTTATGGTCCTGTCGCTGGAGAAGCAGCCGGACTTCGCGATGTTCACTAGGGATATGCGGTTCCATGAAGTGCTGTCCTGATGGAGCGCGCAGAGCCTGTTAAAGGCGCTTACGTACGAGTCGAAGTCCTTCAGGACGAAGTATTCGTCGTTGTGGCGCAGCATGGCGTCATAGATGCCCCAGAAGTTCGCTCCGGAGGCAGAGAAGGTGCCGTCGACGAGCTGGCTCATCATCTTCTTAAGGCGCGGGTCGGCGTCGGCGGTCTGCTGCGAGCTGTATCCGCCGCTGCGGTATATGGCTGCGGTCTGGTCCGCGGTGAGGCCGAAGATGCAGATGTTCTCCTCGCCGACAGCGTCCCTTATCTCCACATTTGCGCCGTCGAGGGTGCCCAAAGTGATGGCGCCGTTCATCATGAACTTCATGTTGCCTGTGCCGGAGGCTTCTTTTCCGGCTGTGGATATCTGCTCGGAGATCTCGGCTGCCGGGTATATGAGCTGGGCGTTCGAAACGCAGAAGTTTTCTATGAACACGACCTTGATCTTCTGGCTGACTACCGGATCGGAGTTGACGAGCTTAGCGACGCTGTTGATGAATTTGATCGTTTCCTTGGCGAAGGCGTACCCCTGGGCAGCCTTTCCGGAGAACACGAAGGTGACAGGCTCCATATTCCTGAACGGATCCTTGCAGAGCGTGTTGTAAAGATCCAGGACTTTGAAGGCGTTGAGGAGCTGCCTCTTGTACGCGTGCATCCTCTTGACCTGAATGTCGAAGATGCTGTCAGGGTCCGTGAGCGGGCCGCCGTGCGCCGCGATGTAGTTGGACAGGCGGACTTTGTTGATGCGCTTTATCTTCGAGAGCTTTTCGAGCACGGACGGGTCGTCCTTGAACTTGAGAAGGGCTTCGCACTTGCTCATGTCTTTTATCCAGCCGTCTCCTATGCAGCTGCAGATGAGATCCGCAAGGTCCGGGTTGGACTGTATGAGAAAGCGCCTGTGGCTGACGCCGTTGGTCTTGTTGTTGAAGCGCTCCGGGAAGATGCTGTAGAAGCTGCTGAAAACGTCCTTTACGAGTATCTCAGAGTGCAGCTTGGCTACGCCGTTTACGGAATTGCTGCCTATGACGGAGAGGTTGGCCATGCGTACTTCGCCGTCCCAGAGGACTGAAGTGGCTCTTAAGGTGTCGTTGCCGCCGCAGCCCATTATTTCGAGCTCCTCCCTCCAGCGCCTGTCTATCTCCTCGATGATCATGTAGACTCTCGGAAGCAGGCTCTGCATCAGAGGAATGCTCCATTTTTCAAGGGCTTCGGGAAGCACGGTGTGGTTGGTGAAGGAGATGGTGCGGGTGGTGATGTCCCACGCGTCGTCCCATTCGAGGCCTTCCTCGTCCACGAGGACCCTCATGAGTTCGGGTATGCAGAGGGTGGGGTGGGTGTCGTTGATGTGGATGCTGGTGCGGTTTGGCATCTCATGCCAGGCTTCGGTGCCGTAGTCCTTCTTGTAGCCTTTGACTATGGCCGCGATCCCTGCCGCGACGAAGAAGTATTCCTGCATGAGGCGAAGCTTTCTGCCTTCGCCAAGGGAATCGTCCGGGTAGAGTATGCAGTTGATGGCTTCGATCTCGGCGCTCTGGCTTAAAGCCTTGCTGTAGTCTCCTCTGTTGAAGGCCTGCATGTCCAGGGTGTCGTCGGATAGCGAAGCGCTCCACAGCTTGAGCCTGTTGATGCTCTTGCCGCCGTAGCCTATCATGTTGACGTTGTACGGGGTGGCTTTGACCGCTGTGTAATCCTTGTGCTCGAAGCTCATGTGGCCGTTGTCGAAATGCCTCTCGACCCTGCCGCCGAAGCGCACTTCGACGCTGTCGTAGGGGGCGGGAGTTTCCCACGGGTAGCCGTTGGCCAGCCACGCGTCCGGGTACTCGACCTGGTATCCGTTTTCTATCTTCTGCCTGAAGAGTCCGAAGCGGTAGCGTATTCCCATGCCCGTCGAATAGATGTTCATGGAGGCGAGGGAATCCATGAAGCACGCTGCGAGCCTGCCGAGGCCTCCGTTGCCCAGGCCCGGGTCCGGATCGAGCTCAAAGAGGGTCTGAAGGTCTATGCCCAGTTCCTTAAGTCCTTCTTCGACTATATCCTTGCAGCCTATGTTTATCAGGTAGTTTTCCAGGAGCTTTCCGATGAGGAACTCCATGGAGAAGTAGAAGACCTTCTTGTCCTGCTTTTCCTGATGTTTGTGCACTGAAGCCACCCTCTGAACTTCCGCCTCCTTCTTGATGAGGTACACCAGAGCTTCGTACTGTTCCCAGTCCGTGCATTCGTCGGCGGGTTTTGAGAATGTGTAGTTGAGTATAGCAAGGTATGCTTCTTTGAAATCGTCTTTGTCTTTAAAACTGCTGAAAGCCATGTTTCAGTTTCTCCTTATGTGTTTGAGTATCATTCCGCAGGTCGTGGGCAGCTTTACCGCAAGGGACTGCTGCTGTCCGCTCCAGGGTATGTTTTCGGTATGTATTATGCTTCCTTCCATCGAAGGATCGGCGCTGCTGATGAGCACCTGCCAATCTCCGGGAACGGGTACTCCGACCCGGTAGGCTTCTTCTCCGTTCCAGCCGAAGTTGACTATTACCAGGTCCGGGTGCTTTCCGGACTTTGGCCGCCTGACGTAGGCGAGTATGCTGCGCTCCGCGTCGCCGGGCTCCATCCATGTGAAGCCTTCCCAGCCGTGGTCCTGCTCCCAGAGAGCTTTCTCCCTGAGATAGACGTTGTTGAGCTTCATGATGAACTCATGATGCTCCCTGTGCCTGTCGTATTTGAGAAGGAACCACTCGATCTCTTCGTAGAAGCGCCACTCTATGAACTGGCCTATCTCGGTGCCCATGAAGTTCAGCTTGCCGCCGGGGTGGGTGAGCTGGTAGACTGCCAGGGCCTTAAGTCCGTTGAACTGCCTGTCATAGTCTCCCTGCTGGCGTCCTATTATAGAGCGTTTGCCGTGCACTACTTCATCGTGAGAGAGGGGGAGTATGTAGTTTTCCGAGAAGGCGTACATCATCGAGAAGGTGATAAGGTTGTGGTCGTGCTTTCTGTAGATGTAGTCTTCGGAGACGTAGCGGAGAGTGTCGTTCATCCAGCCCATGTTCCACTTGTAGTGGAAGCCCAGGCCGCCCATCTCCGGCGGTTTGGTGACGTTGGGCCAGGCCGTGCTTTCCTCCGCGAAGAGCATGACTCCGGGGAAATCCCTGCCTGTCATGCGGGAAAGGTCCTGAAGGAATGAGACCGCCTCGAGATTGCCTTCCTCGCCGTATTTGTTGAAGGTCTTCTGGGCCGGGTCGTCTATGCCGAAGTTGAGATACAGCATGGAGCTGACGCCGTCGACCCTGATGCCGTCGGCGTGGTATTTGTCCATCCAGAAGCGGGCGCTGGAAAGGAGGAAGCTCCTGACTTCCGGTCTTCCGTAGTCGAAGATCAGGGTGCCCCACTGGGGGTGCTTGCGCTTTTCGTAGAGCTCGTGGCCGTTGAACTGCACAAGGCCGTGTTCGTCCGGGCAGAAGTGGGCGGGTACCCAGTCGAGTATGACGCCTATGCCTGCTTTGTGAGCCTCGTCTATGAGGTACATCAGGTCCTGCGGGCATCCGTACCTTGCCGTGGCGGAGAAGTAGCCTGTTACCTGGTAGCCCCAGGAATCGTCCAGCGGATGCTCCATGACAGGGAGTATCTCCATGTGGGTATAGCCCATCATTTTGACGTAGGGGACGAGGGTGTCGGCAAGTTCCCGGTAGGTGTAGTACTGGCCTTCACCCATGCGGTCGGTGTGGCGCATCCAGGAGCCGAGATGGACTTCATAGATGTTCTTGGGCATGTTCAGGTGGTCCGCGGCGGCTCTTTTTGCGGTCCAGCCGGCGTCGTGCCATTTGTAGGAAAGGTCCCTGATGACGGAGGCTGTTTTGGGGCGCATCTCGGAGAAGAACGCATAGGGGTCTGCCTTCATGAGATCGCGGCCGTTGTCGGTCCTGATGCGGAACTTGTAGGTCTGGCCTTCGGCTGCACCTTCGGAAAAGCCCGTCCATATGCCGCTTTTTCCGGCATGGGAAAGGAGGAAGCTGTCCGCGTTCCAGCCGTTGAAATCTCCGGCAACTCCGACAGACTTTGCTCCGGGTGCCCAGACAGTAAAGCGCACGCCTTTCTTTCCGTCCTCTTCCGTAACGTGGGCGCCCAGAAGCTCGTAGGCCCTGTGGTACGTGCCCTGGTTGAACAGATATATGCGGTCCTTATTCTCTTTTTCGAACTGTTTGATATCCATCTTATATGCTGTTTATGACGCTTTCGATGAGTGCTTTTTTCTTTGCAAGGGAAGCAGCGGCAGCTTCTTTGTCGTTGTCGTGTATGCAGTAGTAGACCTTGGTCTTAGGTTCCGTTCCCGAAGGCCTGATGGCCATCCACGAACCGTCCTTGAACCAGTATTTGAGGACGTCCGAGGGAGGAAGGCCGTCCACGCCCGGGGCAAAGTCCTTCATCCTGGCGATGTCGGGCGATAGGGCGGTGCCTATGCTGCGGAGCTTCTTATTGATGGACGCGATCTTTTCCGCGCCTTCCTTGCCCGGGAAGACGTAGTTGTCCAGATGGTCCAGATAATAGCCGTACTTTTTGTAAAGGGCGTCCATGGCTTCGCAGTAGGCCGCCGTCGATTCCAGGTAGGGGAATTCCTGCCCCGCCCG
>CAMYWZ010000088.1 GCA_947302945.1 uncultured Bacillota bacterium | reverse complement strand
TTTCTTCACAAAAATGATTATTTTTATTGTTGAATTAAAACAATATATATGTGTATAATATAGGTTGTTAAAATAGGGCAAGTATATGCAGCGTTATAAAAATGCTGCCGGAGGTATTTAAACATGGCAGAAAAGGATAAACAAAGCACTATCTTCAGAGAGAAGAGCATGGAGCGTGTTTCGAGCCCCGAAGCTCTGAACGACTACATCCGCGTCACCACGCCTTCTGTATGGCTGGTGCTTGCAGCCATAGTCGTGCTGCTTGTCGGTATGCTTGCGTGGAGCATCTTCGGAACGGTCGACGTCACCAATGCGGACGGCACAGTCACCCAGGTGCATCCCATCACTTACGTAACGAACTGATCAGCGCGGAAAGTATTCAGACAGGGAGAGATCAATGGCTGAAAAGAAGATAAAACAGCCCGTCACAAAGGGAGCTGTTAAAGTGCCGGTGATAATGCAGATGGAGGCCCTCGAATGCGGCGCCGCCAGCCTCTGCATGGTCATGGCTTATTACGAAAAGTGGGTTCCGCTGGAGCAGGTCAGAAAAGACTGCGGCGTATCCAGGGACGGCAGCAAGGCCAGCAACATACTCAAGGCAGCCCGCAGCTACGGCTTCATAGCCAAAGGCTACAGGTTCGAGCCGGACCAGCTTCGCGAGAAGGGCAAGTTCCCCTGCATAATCCACTGGGAATTCAATCATTTCGTCGTCTGCGACGGTTTCAAAGGCAACAAGGTCTACCTCAACGACCCGGCCAAAGGCAACTACACCGTGACGATGGAGGCCTTCGACGAAGCCTTCACAGGCATATGCATATTCATAGAACCGGGCGAGAACTTCAAACCGGGCGGCAAGCCCAAGAGCGTCATGACCTTCGCCAAAAAGCGCCTGCAGGGTGCGCAGGCAGCCATCATATTCGTGGCTGTCACTACGGTCATCACTTCGCTCATGGGAATAGTCAGTTCGGGATTCTCGCGTGTGTTCCTGGACGAACTCATAACAGGCCGGCAGCCCGACTGGTACACGCCATTCATAATAGGGCTGTCAGTGCTCACGTTCATACAGCTGGCCTCGGCATGGATACAGGCTGTCTATTCGCTGCGCCTTTCCGGCAAGATGGCTGTCGTGGGAAACAGCAGCTACATGTGGAAAGTCCTCAAGCTCCCCATGGAGTTCTACTCGCAGCGCATGGCAGGCGATATCCAGCAGCGTAAAGCCGCCAGCGAATCCATAGCGGGGGAGATAGTCTCCACGCTTGCTCCGCTGGTCCTCAACGCCGCAATGATGATATTCTATCTGGTCGTAATGATCAGGTACTCCTGGCTGCTCACGCTGGTAGGCATACTCTCGATGCTCATCCAGCTCCTCGCCTCCAGACTCATCTCCAAAAAACGCGTGAACATCACCCGTGTAATGATGCGCGACAGCGGCAAGCTCGCTTCAGCCACAGTCTCGGGAATAGAGATGATAGAGACCATCAAGGCCAGCGGCGCGGAGAACGGCTTCTTTGAGAAGTGGTCCGGCTACCAGGCATCCGTAAGCACCCAGAACGTCCGCTTCGAGCGCATAAACCAGTACCTGGGCATGCTCCCCGCGATCATCGCCACTATACTCAACGACGTGGTCCTGATCCTGGGCGTATGGCTCACGATGCAGGGCAAGTTCACCACAGGTATGGTACTGGCGTTCCAGGGCTTCCTGGCTTCCTTCATGTCGCCGGCTCAGCAGCTGATATCCTCGAGCCAGGCCATACAGGAGATGCGCACCAGCATGGAGCGCATAGAGGACGTCATGGAATACCCGGACGACCCGGCCCTCAAAAACGATACTGCCGTAAGCGACACCGCCGAATACGACAAGCTCAGCGGCACGCTCGAAATGAAGAACGTCACGTTCGGCTACTCGAGGCTCGAGCCTCCTCTCATAGAGGACTTCAGCCTCAAGCTCGAGCAGGGACAGAGAGTCGCGTTCGTCGGAACTTCCGGCTGCGGCAAATCCACTCTGGCCAAGCTCATCTCCGGGCTCTATCAGCCCTGGAGCGGCGAGATACTCTTCGACGGCAAGCCCATAAGCGAGATAGACCGCAGCGTCTTCACCGGCTCGGTCGCGGTCGTCGATCAGGACATAATACTCTTCGAGGACACCATAGCCAACAATATAAGGATGTGGGACAACTCCATCGAAGATTTCGAAGTCATAATGGCAGCCCGCGACGCTCAGATCCACGAGGACATAATGCAGCGCGAAGGCGGCTATCAGTATAAGATAACAGAAGGCGGCAAGGACTTCTCCGGCGGCCAGAGGCAGCGTCTTGAGATAGCCAGGGTCCTGGCTCAGGATCCGACCATGATCATCATGGACGAAGCCACGAGCGCCCTGGATGCCAAGACGGAATACGATGTCGTAAAGTCCATCAAGGACCGCGGCATTTCCTGCGTGGTAATAGCCCACAGGCTCTCCACCATACGCGACTGCGATGAGATAATCGTAATGCACCGCGGCAAGGTAGTGGAGCGCGGCACGCACGAAGAGCTGCTGGCACTGGACGGCGTCTACAAGACGCTGGTCACTTCGGAGTAAAGGAGGGGATCTGATGGGTTGGTTTGACGAACAGATCCGCGCGAGAAAAGAAGCGGATCAGGCAGTATTCGAAGATTCCTTCCAGGATATGGCCGGTGCGGTAATGGGGCGCCGCATGAGCAAAGCCCTCAACGACGACAGGCAGCTTACAGAAGATGCCATCAGCGAGATATTAAGATACTATCACGTAAAACCCCAGGAAGTCCCGGACACCATCCGCGACATGAACGAGGTCCTCGAATACCTCCTCAGGCCTTACGGCTTCATGAGGCGCAACGTTAACCTCGAAAAAGGCTGGTACAAGGACGCCATAGGCGCAATGCTGGGCCTGAGAAAGGACGACGGCAGCGTTGTCGCCCTGATCCCGACCGGTCTTAACGGCTATAGTTTCTATGACGTACAAAGCGGCAAGATGGTCAAGATCAACAGGACCACGCAGGACCTCATAGAAAAGCAGGCCATAGCATTCTACAAGCCCTTCCCGCAGACAAAGATGAACGTGGGGAGCCTCATAAAGTACATAGCACAGCAGATATCGCCCGCAGATCTGGTGCTGCTGGTCATCTCGATGCTTGTCGTAACACTTGTCGGAATGATCGCTCCGTGGCTCAACAAGATGCTGTTCTCGACAGTCATCGAAAGCGGCAGCGGACAGGTGCTCATGGGCGTGGCGATCTTCATGGTGTGCACGTCTGTCAGCATGCTGCTGTTCGGATCAGTGCAGACGCTTCTTTCGGGGCGCATAGGCATCAGGCTGAACCTTTCGGTGGAAGCAGCCACCATGATGAGGCTGCTGTCCCTTCCGGCAGATTTCTTCAAGGATTACAGCTCAGGCGAACTGGCCAACCGTTCGCAGTACATAAACGGTCTGTGCAGCCAGCTCACCTCTATGGTGCTCTCCACAGGTCTTTCCTCGCTGTTCTCGCTGATATACATCACTCAGGTGTTCATCTACGCTCCGGCCCTCGTGGTGCCTTCGCTGCTTGTAACTCTGGTCACACTTGTGGTTTCCACAGTGCAGGTATTCGCGCAGATGAAGATCAGCAAGCAGCAGATGGAGCTTGCAAGCAAGGAAAGCGGTATGAGCTACCAGCTCATCTCCGGCATCCAGAAGATAAGGCTTTCCGGTGCTGAGCGCCGCGCCTTCGCCCGCTGGGGCAAGCTCTACGCGAAGGAAGCAGCGCTTATCTACGACCCGCCGATGTTCCTTAAGGTCTCCGGCGTCATAACTACTGCCGTGTCTCTCATAGGTACGATAGTCCTCTACACCGCAGCGGTAAAGAGCGGCGTATCCGTAGCCGAGTACTACGCGTTCAATTCAGCTTACGGCATGGTCAACGCGGCATTCATGGCTCTCGCCGGAATAGCTGCAAGCGCCGCGCAGATACGTCCTATCCTGGACATGGCAAAGCCCATACTTGAGGCCGAACCTGAAGTTTCGGAGGACAAGCTGGTCATCACGCGCCTTACCGGCGGAATAGAGCTCAACAACGTAACGTTCCGCTACACCGAAGACATGCCTGCTATCCTGGACGACCTTTCCCTCAAGATCCGTCCGGGCCAGTACGTCGCGATAGTAGGAAAGACGGGCTGCGGCAAGTCCACGCTCATGCGCATAATGCTCGGCTTCGAGACTCCGCAGAAAGGCGCGGTCTACTACGACGGCAGGGATCTTAAGCGCATAGACCTCAAGTCGCTGCGCCGCCGCATAGGCGCCGTAATGCAGAACGGCAAGATGTTCACAGGGGACATCTTCTCCAATATAACCATTTCTGCTCCCTGGCTCACTCTGGACGACGCCTGGGAAGCAGCGGAAGTCGCAGGCCTTGCCGATGACATCAAAGCCATGCCCATGGGCATGCACACCCTGATCTCCGAAGGGCAGGGCGGCATCTCCGGCGGCCAGAGGCAGCGCCTCCTGATAGCCCGCGCAGTCGCACCCAAGCCAAGGATCCTGATGTTCGACGAAGCCACTTCGGCCCTCGACAACATCACCCAGAAGCAGGTGTCCGACGCCCTCGACAAGATGAAGTGCACCCGTATAGTCATAGCTCACAGGCTCTCCACCATACGCCAGTGCGACCGCATCATAGTCCTTGACAAAGGCCACATAGTCGAAGACGGCACCTATGAAGAGCTCATCGCCAAAGACGGCGCGTTCGCTGCTCTCGTAGCCCGCCAGAGGCTGGACGACGAAGAGACGTCCTCCAAAGCCAGTGCCAAGAAAGAAAAGGCTGAGAAGGCTGAGAAGGCAGAAAAGGCCGAGCCTGCAAAAACAAAGAAAAAAGAATAAGCTTATCCACTGCCATCAAGCAGCATCCTTCGTATAAAAGAACAGATACTAAGGAGAAAGGAGAACTGATGACAGAAAAACAATTATATCAAGTCTTCGATCTTCAGCGCTTTGAGCCTAACGAGCGGCTGGGAGCCGTCATAAAAAAGTCCCACGCCCGCATGGCTTCGCGGGAACTTTCAGACGCTGAGATGGAGTACGTATCGGCTGCCGGCATAACAGAACAGCCATTGCCGCCGAAAGGGACGCTCAAATGACGGCGGCGGAACAGGAAAAACTCTATATCGAATTCCGTCCCAAGGTCTATTCCTACATCAGCTCGCGCGTGAATAACCGCGACGACGCGGAAGACCTCACTGAGGATGTGTTCGAAAAAGCATTCAGAGCCTCGGACCGTTTTGACGCGCAGAAAGCCTCGCCCGGCACCTGGATCTACACCATTACCCGCAACACGGTGATAGACTACTTCAGGAAGGACCGCAGCTACGAGGAACTTCCCGAAGATATGCGGGACGACACGCTTCCGGAGGACGATCTGCTCAAAAAGGAGCTCATGGAGGAACTCGCGAGAGCCCTCGAAGGGCTTTCCGCCGAGCTTACGGACATAATAGTCATGCACTATTACGACCGACTCACGCT
>CAMYWZ010000087.1 GCA_947302945.1 uncultured Bacillota bacterium | reverse complement strand
AGCATCAAGACCTGGGCCGACCTTAAGGGCCGCGTGATCTACGCCACAGGAAAAGGCTCCACGCCCGAATACAACCTGCGCTACCTGCTCACAAAGAACGGTCTCGACCCGGACAAGGACGTGACTATCGAGTTCAAGTCAGAGCCGGCCGAAGTGCTTGCTCTGTACGAAGCTTCGGAAAACAAAAGCGGCTTCACAGCGATGTTCCCCCAGCCCTACGCGACTGTGGCTTCGACAAAGTATCCCGAATTCAGGCGCGCCTTCGATCTGGCCTCCGAGTGGGAAAAGATCGGTGAAGGCAAGATGGTCACCGCCTGCCTCATGGTCCGCAAGGACTTCGCGGACGCGAACCCCGAGGCCGTGGCAACTCTCCTTAAGGAGTACGAGGCTTCCGCAAACTGGGTAAACGCCAACGTGGACAAGGCGGCTGAACTTACCGAAAAGTACATCAATATCAAGGCGGCTGTGGCAAAGAAGGCCATCCCCCTCTGCAGCGTAGTCTGCATCAGCGGCAGCGCCATGAAGGCGTCCGCCTCCGCCTACCTCTCCGTCCTCCACAGCTTCAAACCCGCCGCAGTCGGCGGCTCCCTCCCCAAGGACGACTTCTACTTTAACACCAAATAGCCTTCCCCTTCAGGGGCAGGTGGCCTGCAAGGCCGGATGAGGTATAATGAAAAACAGCATTCTCAAAAGAATAATAGCCGTCCTCTTCGCCCTGGCGGTCTGGCAGGCCGCCGGCATGCTCGTCGGCCACGAAGTGCTTCTGGCATCGCCCTTAAACGTCATAAAGACATTGATCGGGGTGATGTCCGAAGCTGCTTTTTGGAATACCGTCCTCTTCAGCACAGTACGCATCCTGGCGGGTTTCGTACTGGCATACGCGGCCGGCCTCATACTCGGGGTCACAGCCGTGCATTTCGAATGGGTGAAGACCCTGCTCTGGCCCTTCATGGTCTGCATAAAGTCCGTGCCCGTGGCCTCCTTCATCATCCTCAGCCTCATATGGCTCAGCTCCTCGCAGCTCGTGACCTTCGTCTGCTTCCTCGCGTGCCTGCCTTCTGTCTACAACAACGTGACCGAGGGCATGCAGAACGTCGAAAAGGAGCAAATAGAAATTGCCCTGATCTTCGGAGCGTCCTGGGGACGCATGGTCAGGGCAGTTTACCTTCCTAATATCGAGCCTTACCTGCTCTCGGCGTGTTCCACGGCCTGCGGCATGGCCTTCAAGGCGGGCGTTGCCGCCGAGGTCGTAGCTATCGTCTCCGGCAGCATAGGCGAGCAGATCTACATGTCCAAAGTCTACTTCGAGACCGCCAGCCTCTTCGCCTGGACCCTCGTCGTAGTCATCCTCAGCCTCATCTTCGAGAAGATCTTCCGCATGGCCCTTATGGGCCTCATAAAGCTCGGCGCGAAATAGCGCGCCTTTTTTTATGCCTTTTTGCGCAGCAGGTCTTCTTTTTTGATGCCTTCGGGGGCGTTTATGGTAAGGGTCCGCATGGGGTGGGCGGAACGGGCGATGGGTTGACCGTCTTCGTCCTCGATGCGTTCGACGATGAAGCTTTCGGGGAGCTTTCCGGGGCTTAAGACTTCAAGCTTATCGCCGGCGGCGAATGGGTTGCGGGTCTGGATGCGGAGCTTGCCGGCGCGGCTGTCCTCGAGGGCGGTCGCGACGAAAAGGTACTCCCTGACGTAGCCGCCGGTGTCCGGGGCGACTTCGCCGGGGTCGCTGAGGTAGAAGCCGGTGCAGAAGGGCCTGTGGCTGGTGGTGTCCAGCTCTGTCCGGGCCTGAGCGGCGCTGATCTTCCCGTCTATGAGCAGACGGTAGGTGTTGCACACGGTCGCGATGTAGAACGGGGTGCGCATGCGCCCCTCCATCTTGAAGCTGCAGACTCCGGCGTCCGCCATCTGCTGTAATATGTCCACGCAGCAGAGCTCTTTTGAGGACAGTATCGTCATGCCGCGCTCGTCTTCCTCGACTTTGAAGAATTCGCCGGGGCGCTTCTCCTCCATGAGGTAGTAGTTCCAGCGGCAGGTCTGGGCGCACTGGCCGCGGTTGCCGCTGCGGCCCGCAAGGAACGCGCTGAGCATGCAGCGTCCCGAGTAAGCCATGCACATGGCGCCGTGGATGAAGGCTTCGAGCTGAAGATCCTTCGGGGTCTTCGCGCGAAGCTCGGCGATCTGCTCTATCGAAAGCTCGCGGGCTAAAACGATGCGCGAAACGCCCATGTCATAATAGACCTGCGCAGCCCTGTAATTCATGCAGTTTGCCTGAGTGGAAAGGTGTATCTCCAGATCCGGGACCGCCGCCTTTATCTCCGCGACCGCCCCTATGTCAGACACTATCACGGCATCCACGCTGAGGTCCCTCAGGAATCTCGCGTATTCCGCAAGCCTTGGAATTTCATCGTTTTCGGCGAAGCAGTTGACTGTGACGTGCATGCGCTTTCCGGCGGCGTGTATCAGCCGCGAGGCTTCGGCGAGGCGCTCTTCGTCAAAGCCTGCCGAAGAGGCGCGAAGCTGCATGAAAGGTCCACCGAGGTAGATGGCGTCCGCGCCGAAGCGAAGCGCGGTGCGCACCGCCTCCATGTCGCCCGCAGGCGCCAGAAGTTCCGGCTTTCCTCCGCCGGGCATCAGTATTTCATTCATTGTTTTATCACCTTAAAGCTGTTTTTGTAGTAATCTATGAGGCCTTCGCTTTTCATGGCGGCAAGCTCCCTTGAGAGGGCGCTGCGGTCGCAGCCGAGGTAGATGGCCATGTCCTCGCGACCGAACGGAAGCGAGAAGGCGCCGCCCTGAGCCTGATGCGAATACTGCGTCAGCAGTGTGAGTATCTTCTTTCTCAGGCTGCGCTGCGACAGCACCTGTATGCGGTCGTTCATCGAAAGGGCGCGCGCCGCGAAGCTGGCCATCACACGCATCGTTACGTCGTGCACGTAGCGGCTGCTGCAGCCTTCTTCAGTAAACGACTGCCGGCACCCTTCCTCACGCCGTCCATGGACAGCCATAGCACCCTGCTGTCTTCCGCGGCCATGATCGTCACCGGGGCGCTTTTGACCTTCAGAAAGCACAGCGACTCCCCGAAGCTTCCGCCCGGCCCGCAGCTTGCCATCAGCATCCTGGTGCCGTCCGTCTCGTCGCGGTACACCTGCACGAGCCCGGAGAGCACGTATCCAAAGCGCTTCAGCTCGGTGCCCGGAAGATGCAGTATCGCCCCTGCCGCGTACGTTTTCTCGCCCGCCTTCAAAAACTCCGCAAGCCCTTCGCATTCGGAAAGCGAAAGCCCCGAAAACAGCGGCGAAGCGGTCAAAAGCCTGTAATCTCTTGGATCCACGAAAAGCCTCCTATCTGTACGAACAGTAGTATTCCTGGTAGAGGTAGTTGAAAAGCACGGTCTGCTGATCGAGGGTCAGGGAATCGGCACCCACCAGCTTTCCGCCGGTCGAATAAAGACCTATACGCTCCGAAGTGATGACTGGGATCACGGCAGCGGCCTGGCCCGAGACCTTCATGAACGCGGAACCTTCCCATCCGCAAAGCTCAAAGACCCTGCCCATCAGGAAGTTCAGCGAGACCATGGGCCCGGTCCCCGCAAACCCGTTCCCGAGCTTTTCTTTTGCGGCGCTGTTTGCCCAGATATAGTAGCCGGTCCCGTACTTAAAGTCGGCCGAAGTGCCCAAGGCGGGATCCTCGCATCCCAGAGCCGCGTAAGCGTCCGCCCCGAGGTCCGGCATATTGTCGCCGTAGATAAGGACCACGACCGGCTCGTCAAGCGTGCCGAGCCTTCCAATGAAGTTCATAAGGTAAAACAGGGTGTCCCTGACGCCCGAAAGGTAATCGTTCAGCACAGCCGCTGTCTCCGCCGGAAGGCTTCCGTCCGTGAAATCCTCCCCTGCCTTGTCTGTGTAAGGCGCCGAATTCTGCGTAGTTTCTATATACACGAACTGCAAAGCGCCGGCCTCCGCCTTTTCGGTAAAGGCCTTGTAAGCGTCGCCGAACAGGTACCAGTCGCTGTCATAGGTGTTCCCGGTACCGCTGAAGACGTAGAGGCTGCTGCTTTTATACGTCATATCCGCGAATCCGAGCTCGCGGAAGCGCCTGGCGTGGCTGTAGATATCGGGATAGTCCGGGTGCATGCCCCAGCAGTCATATCCCTGGCGCGAGAGGTAGCGCACGAAGGATTCCGTCTGCTTTCTGACGCCCGGAAGCCTCGAATAGCCGGAAAGTATGTGCAGCCCCGCATTGCTTGCATCCTGCCCGAAATAATAGCTTATGAGTTTCCCGCTGACGCTGTTTTCCTTAAGGCGCTGAAGGTCCGCATATGCCGCGGCAAGATCCACGGAAGGCGCGCTGCAGCCCGAAAGGTCCGCAAACGATTCCAGCTGTACAGCGATCAGGTTCACCTTGCGCTCCGCCGGTATGACCGAGTCCTGACAAGACGACATCATTTCGGCCGCCCTGCCCTCGCTGTAGCCTCCAACGGCTTCGTTGGGATCTCCCGCAAAAGCAGACTGTACAAACGGATAGAAGAATCCCTTCGAGATGTACTCCTGCACCGCCGAACGGCTGTCTATCATCGAAGAGTTGTCCAGATCGTATTTTGAAAGGTCGTATTTGCCCATGCCCGCAGCATTTTTGCAGAACACCCCGAATGCCACGGCGGCTATCACCGCAAAGATCAGCCTTCCCGCAAACCACAGCGCCTTCCTGTTCCTGAAAAGCCGCATCAGAAGCAGCGAGCCCGCGATCAGGAAGACCAGAGCGCCTATCATCAGCCAGCTTAGGGAGACCTCTGAAAGCGGCGGAAGGAAGCTGAGGCCCTCCCCGCCCTTGAGAAAGTCCGTAAAGAGCATCACATCTCCGCACGAGGCGATCTTGATGCTCTGCGCGATCCCTGCGGCAAAACAAAACCCCGCCCCGATAAAGAAACCGAGCCACGGGCGTCCGAAGACCGCGTAGCAGAAAAGGCATATCAGCACCGGCGGTATCAGGTTCAGAACCAGCAGCGCGGGATGCGCAAGCCAGCTTTTGAACATCTCAAAACCGAAGCTCCCGGTGCACATCCCGAGCGTCAAAAGCCCGGCTGCCGCCCCGAAAACTATCATGAAGAAGCAGCCTATGATGAAGAGGCTGCGCTTTTTCGGCGGCCTTGCCAAGCTTTTGGAGTATTCGTTTGTTTCCATGCTTTTATCAGCCTGGTCAGCCATAAAAATAGACCTCCGGTATTTCGGAGGTCTATGATAACATATTTTTGTTGCGATTGCAACACTACCTGAAGGTCTGCCTGTCAAGCCCGTTGCTGTTGTGCACGCGCACATGGCCGCGCTTAAGCTCGTCCGCAGCGCAGTTTACGTTGTGGGAAGCCCCAAGGTCGAAGCCGACGCCGCGCCTGTAGATGATCGCTTCCTCGCGCAGCTGCTTGGCGAGCCAGTCGTTCTTGCGGTCCTCGAGAAGGACGCCGTTCTGGCCGATGCTGCTGGCTTTTACCTGCCCGAAGGAAGATCCTACGGGGACGGCC
>CAMYWZ010000086.1 GCA_947302945.1 uncultured Bacillota bacterium | reverse complement strand
CGTTCGATCAGGTAATGTCCTATTTTGAGGTGACCGGCGGCAAAAGAGGCAAAAACAGCATCTTCATAGCTTATCATGACTTGGATGCCATAACCGCGCTGGGAGAAGAGGCGAAGAAGCATTTTGAGACTATGTATCACAGGCCTTTCGATACGACAGAGGAGCTCTTCGCGTTTTCGATCACCGAAAAGCTCGGCAAGGCCTATGGTTTTTCGGAAGAATACATACTTGAAAAGATACATAACAAACCTATAGCCCCGGACACTTTCGGATACTACATGGATCACGCCTATTTCAGTTCGGCCAGGCTATACAGGGAGATCGTCGGTTCGCTGGGCATAGACGCCGTTACAGGCATGCACGTGGACGCGCTGACGGCAATACTTCTTCACAACAGCCTCTTCAAATTCGCCATCTCGTTTTACAAGAGCAGCGACGCGAAAAAGCCTCTGAGCATGGAAGACCATCCGCTCGCCTTCATGCTCATGCTCTGCGACGAACTGCAGTGCTGGGACCGTACGGCGTACGGAAGGAACTCGCGCACCGAACTTCATCCCATGGCTGCCTCCTTCGATTTTTCCGAAGGCGGGATACGCGCCATCTATTATTACGACGAGGGGGAGCAGGATAAGATCGACAGGTTCAAGCTCAGCTACAGAGCATGGGAAAAGAACGGCGAGAAGGGGCCCGCGCCCAGGCTGAAGGCCTATTCTGATATGGCGGAGAAAGAGGACAGGTTCACCGGTGATATAGAAAAGATCGTGGATACGTCGGACGTCCCTCTGACTGTCGTTCCCAGCACGGCTGCTGTAGACCGCAAGAGCAAGCATACTTATCTGTCTTCAAGCAACTTCCTGCACTTGTACGATTTCGCTGTCGCGCTGAACGCGCGCTATTCCTATCAGGGCGCGGAAAACGATGTCGCAACAGACACGCTGGAGAAGGAATTCGAGGAACTTTCGCTGGAATATCAGCTTTCGAACATCAACCAGGCTAAAAGCTTCGCCAGGTATCTGCACGCGCTCAGGTGCTTCTACACAGACCGCCCCGTGGATTACGATATGATAACATCGTTTACGGATAAGCAGCTGGAAACTTTCGCGCCCATGGAGCATGAGCGCTGGATAAAGGAGCACATTTCCATGGCGTGGCAGTCCGGAGATCTTTATGAGACCGCGCCGCTTCCTGAAGAAATGATGCGTCGCTGGGGCAGTGAAAAGAACGCGCGCAAAGCGCTTCGCGAACAGCTGCGCATGCATAAACTGGCGCTTGAAGGCACTCCTGCGCCGGAGGAGATATGCGCCCACTATGCCGCTCTTCCGGAAGAAGAGCGCAGGAAAGACTTTGAGCCTTTCAACAGCATGCTGAAGCTCATCAAGAGATTTGACGGACTGAGGATATATAAGGCTGAATGAACCGGGCGCGGGCCTGGGTCACAGATAGATATCTATAGCCTTGTGGAGGTTGCGTATCGTTACTTTTCCCGGAGCCTCCACTTTTTCTCCGTCCAAAGACCAGTCGGCACCTTCATCCATCACGAAGGTGATCTCCTTTGCTTTGAAGAATTCGAACATGTCGCCCGAGAAATCAGACGCGAGGACGCCTGAAATTATTTTGCTTGTCTGCGCGATGTCTTCAGGATATTTGACGAGTATCACTTCGAACATGCCGTCGTGAAGGTCCACGATCTTCTCTGAGAGCTTTACGAGGCCGGCTACGGATCTGGTATTGGAGACGGAACAGTAGATGTAGTCTCCGGAGAAGGTCCTGCCGTCCGCGTGTATCTCAGCGCGGTAGCGCTTCATATTGCCGAGCTGCTTCATGCCCTCTATTAGGTAGGCCATATGGCCTATGGAATTCTTAAGCTCCTGCGGGGCGCTGTACGAAGCAGCCGAAAAGGCTCCGAACGTAGCGATATAGCTGAAGCTGCGCTCTTCGTTGAACTTGCCCACGTCTATACCGACCCGGTCCGATTTGCAGATGTTGACCGCTGCCGCAGAAGGTATGGCCGGGATGCCGAGAGTGTCCGCGAAGTCGTTCGTGGAACCTGCGGGTATGTATCCGAGGGGGATGGGGGACCTGTCGCCCTTTTCGAGGAGGCCGGACATCGCTTCGTTCAGGGTGCCGTCTCCGCCGCAGCAGACCACGAGGTCGTAGCCATCCTTGTAAGCGTTTGCCGCAAGTTCTCTTCCGTGACCGCGGTACTGGGTGATAGCTGTCGTGACCATATAGTCATTGTTGCAGAAGACCTCGACTATGTCGAAGAGCTCTGAGCGAAGGCGCAGTTTTCCCGCGACCGGGTTTACTATAAGAAGTACTTTTTTCATCTGTTGCTCCGTAAAAAAGCATTTTTGCTTCGTTTTTCCTGTTTATATTACCTCAATATAGTGATAAAATACAATATTAAGATAAAACTTTTCAGGCGGAAAGGATGCTTTTATGCTGAACGCAGGTATAGATATTGGCGGAACGAATATAAAAGCCGCCCTGGTGGAAGTCTCGGGAGACCCTCGTATAGTTGCGAAGACAAGTTTTCCCTTCGGGCACATGCCCTGCGGAGAACTTTGCAGCTCCATAGCGAGAGCGGTCGAAGGACTTCTTAAGGAGCAGGGCAGAGCCATATCCGATCTCGGCTCCATAGGCCTAACCGTTCCCGGAAGTCTGGACCAGAGCGGAGACGTTCTGCTTCATGCCTACAACATGGGCTACCACAACGTAGCCGTAAGACCGGAGCTTGCTAAGCATTTCCCGGACACGCCTGTAAAGATGATCAACGACGCAAAGGCCGCCGCTCTTGCGGAGCTTAAGGCCGGAGCGCTGAAGGGCTGCAAAGCCGCGCTGCTTCTTACTATAGGCACGGGTCTCGGCACAGGAATAATACTGGACGGCAAGGTATTCAACGGAGGCACGGGCCGCGGCTGTGAAGCAGGCCACCTTCCTTTCAGGGACGGGGATCTTCCATGTACCTGCGGCAGAAAAGGCTGCCTTGAGGTCTACACGGCGGCAACCTGGATCGCAAATCAGGGCAGGACGCTTCTCGGGGAAGAGTACGCGGACGCCAAAGCCGTAAGGGAAGCTGCGCTGGCCGGAAACAGCACAGCGAAAGCCATTATAGACGAGTATGTGGATAACCTCGCCACGGCAGTAGCCGGCCTGTGCAACGTCATAGACCCGGAGAGGGTCGCTCTTGGAGGCGGCTTCAGTTATTCCGGGGACATACTCTACGTGCCCTTAAGAAAGCTCGTTGCCGAGCGCAACTTCTACAAAGCCGAATACGAGATAGTTCCTGCAAGATTCAGGAACGACGCAGGCGTAATAGGCGCCGCATTACTGTGATATCAAATTATTAACGCAATATTTATTATGTAAACGGAGGTAACTCAAATGGAGAAAAAGGGTATGATCCAGGAATTCAAGGCGTTCATAATGCGCGGAAACGTTCTGGACATGGCAGTAGGCGTGATCATAGCCGGATCGTTCGGAAAGATCACCACATCGCTTGTCAATAACCTTCTGATGCCTTTCATCAGCTACATCTTCGGAGCCAGAGACATGACGGCTCTCAACGTCATCATCAGGGAAGCTGTCCTCGACGGCGAAGGCAAGGTCGTAAAAGAGGCTATAGTCCTCGGATTCGGCACTTTCATCGCTACGATAATAGACTTCATCCTGGTCGCTTTCGTAGTATTCCTCATCGTCAAGGGATTCAACAAGGCTCGTGAAAAGGCGGAGGCCAAGAAAAAGGCTGAAGAAGCTGCCGCCAAGGCCGCCGCGGAAGCCGCTGCCGCTGCCGAAGCTGCCGCAAATCCGCCTGCTCCCACCACCGAAGAACTTCTTGCCGAAATCAGAGATATACTTATCAAGAAGTAAAGCATGACTCTTGACAGATTAAAGCCAGGCGAAAAAGCCCGCGTCGCCTCCGTAGGCGGCGAGGGCGCTTTGCGTCAGCATTTTCTTGACATGGGCGTCATCCCGGGCGCAGTCGTCACCCTCGTAAAACTCGCCCCCATGGGGGATCCCATGGAGCTGCGCGTTCACGACTACGAGCTTACGCTCCGCCTTGCAGACGCAGCCCTCATAAGCGTAGAAAAGGACCTTCCCGAAAACAGCGCCGAGACTCCCAGGATCTACAGCAGCGTTCATATGCAGCACCCGGGTCTTGGCGAAAAGGGCTGGTCTCACATAAGCAAAGAAGAGGATCCTCTTCCCGAGGGGACCCTTATTCGCTTCGCCCTTGCCGGAAACCAGAACAGCGGAAAGACAACGCTTTTCAACCAGCTTACGGGTTCCAACCAGCACGTCGGCAATTTCCCGGGCGTCACCGTGGACCGCAAGGACGGCCCCATCAGAGGCCGAGAAAACACGAGCGTCACGGATCTGCCGGGCATCTATTCTCTCTCCCCGTACACCAGCGAGGAGCTTGTTTCCAGACAGTTCATACTCGATGAAAAGCCCCAGGGCATCATAAATATCGTCGACGCCACCAACATTGAGCGCAATCTCTACCTCAGCATGCAGCTGATGGAACTTGGCGTGCCCATGGTCCTCGCCCTCAACATGATGGACGAGGTGCGCGGCAACGGCGGCAGCATAGATATAAACAAGATGGAGTCTTTGCTCGGGATCCCTGTCGTACCGATCTCCGCGGTGAAAAACGAAGGTATCGAAGAGCTTGTGGACCACGCTATGCACGTAGCGTATTATCAGGAGGCTCCGCTGCGCACCGATTTCTGCTCCGAGGACGAAAACGGCGGCGCTGTGCACAGGGCAATACACGCAGTCATACACCTGATCTACGACCACGCCGAAGCAGCCGGCATACCGGTGCGTTTCGCGGCTACCAAGCTCATCGAAGGGGACGAGAGGGTAGCTTCCGCGCTGGGGCTTACTCAGAACGAGAAGGAAACTATAGGCCACATCATCCTGCAGATGGAGGAGGAGAGGGGACTTGATAAAGCCGCGGCCATCGCGGACATGCGTTTCGGCTTCATACAGCAGCTGGTCTCCGAATGCGTCGTAAAGCCGAAGGAAAGCAAAGAGCGCGAACGCAGCCGACGCATCGATAAGGTCCTTACCGGAAAGCATACTGCGATCCCGGCTTTCATAGTCATAATGGGGCTGGTGTTCTTCCTTACCTTTTTCCTGATAGGACCGTGGCTGCAGGGGCTTCTTGCAGACGCCATAGAGTCTTTAGGGGCCGCAGTGGATTCTGCTTTCACAGCCTGGGGCGTTAACGACGTGCTCCATTCGCTTGTCATAGACGGTATTTTCGAAGGCGTCGGGAGCGTTCTAAGCTTCCTGCCTGTGATAGTGGTGCTGTTCTTCTTCCTTTCGCTTCTTGAGGATACTGGCTACATGGCCAGGGTGGCTTTCGTAACGGACAGCCTGCTCAGAAAGATAGGGCTTTCCGGGCGCAGCATAGTACCGATGCTCATAGGCTTCGGCTGCACCGTTCCGGGCGTCATGGCAAGCCGCACGCTTCCTTCTGAGCGCGACCGCCGCATGACCATAATCCTCACGCCTTTCATGAGTTGCACGGCAAAGCTTCCCATCTACGCTTTCTTTACTGCGGCGTTCTTCCCGGACCACGTGCTTCTTGCCGTCGTGATCATCTACC
>CAMYWZ010000085.1 GCA_947302945.1 uncultured Bacillota bacterium | reverse complement strand
CGTCAACTTCAACGACGACTGGGGCAGCCAGAGGGCAGAGTTCTTCAGCAAAGATACCGCAAGGGAGATGCTGGTGCCCTACGTCAAGGAAGCTGTACAGTACGCACACTCCCTTGGCATGTACGTGGACCTGCACTGCTGCGGCTTCGTGGAAGGCTTCGTTCCCTTCTTCATCGAGGAGGGCTTCAACAGCTGGGGCGGCCAGCCTCTCAACGACAAACCCAAGCTCAAGAAGATGTACCCCGGAAAGTTCATATTCACGCACACCATAGATGTAGACAACGATGCTCCCGACGAAGAGATCGACAAGGCTGTCGCCAAATTCATGGATGAGTTCGGCTACGACAACAGAGGCTACTACGGAGGCACCAACGAGCGCTTCCGCAAGAAGCTCTACGAAGCCTCCCGCAAAAACTACGACCGCCTCGTCGCCGAAGGCAAAGCGATACTGTAAAACAAAACTGCAGGACCGTAAAGCCCTGCAGTTTTTTGTTGCCTTTTTTGCGTTACTTCTTGCCCTTCTCTTCGTTGTAGATCGGGAGGTTCTTGGCCCAGTAGTCGTTCTTGATCTTTACGACCTGGCCGGCCATGACGGCAAGGGCGATGAGGTTGGGGATGATTATGATGCCGTTGCAGGTATCAGCCAGATCCCATACGACGCCCAGGGTGCTGTAGGAGCCGACGATGATGAAGATGAGCCATATTATCCTTACGATGAGCTTGCTGGTCTTGACGCTCTCCTTGGTCTTGCCGAAGAGAGAGATCCAGCTCTTCTCAAGGTAGTTGTAGTAGTGATGAGGCAGGAGAAGCCGAAGAGTATGGATGCGCAGAGCACAACGTACTGGCCCCAGCTGCCGGGAAGGAGCTTCTCGAAGGCCGCCATGGTGAGGCCGACGCCTTCCTGGCCGCTCTCCCAAAGTCCGGAGAGGACTATAGTCAGGCCGGTCACCATGCAGACTATGCAGGTATCGACGAAGACTTCCAGAGGTCCCCAGATGGCCTGCTCGCCCGGCTCGCTGACCTTGGCTGCTGCGTGAGTTACGGAAGCGCTGCCCAGGCCTGCTTCGTTGGAGAAGATGCCGCGGGCCATGCCATAGCGTATTGCTGTCATGATGCCGTAGCCTGCAGCGCCGCCCATAGCTGCCTGCGGGGTGAAGGCGGCCTTGACTATCGTGACTATGGCTGCCGGAACTCCGGTGATATTGGTGATTATGATGATGAGTCCGCAGAGCAGATAAGCACCTGCCATGAACGGCGAGAGCAGTCCGCAGACCTCGCCTATCCTCTTGATGCCGCCGAAGATGACGACGCCGGTGAGGACTGCGAAGATTACGCCTGCGATTATCGGGTTGAGGCCGAAGCTCTCGTTGAGGGCCTGCGACATGGTGTTGGTGTCGACTACGGCGGAAATGACTATGCTGAAGAACACGAACAGCACCGCGATGACCTTGCCCAGCCAGGGAGCATGCAGGCCCTTGGCGACGTAGTACATCGGGCCGCCTACGTAGGTGCCGTCCTCCGCTTTCTCTCGGTACTTGATGCCGAGGGCTATCTCGGCGTACTTGGTAGCCATGCCGACTATGGCGGCTACGAGCATCCAGAACAGAGCTCCGGGGCCGCCGCTGACTATGGCGGTGGCAACGCCCGCGATGTTGCCGGAACCTACGACTGCGGAAACGGAAGCCATGGCTGCCTGGAAGGACGTGATCTCGCCTTCGACGTCGTTTCCTGCCTGTTTCTTTGCTTCCCTGAATGTTTTGACGTAGGTGTTGTGGATCTGGAATCCTATGTTCCGAAACTGGATCCCCTTAAGGCGAATGGTGAGGTATATACCTACACCGAAGATAAGTATGATGGCCGGCCAACCCCACACGAAACTGTTGACGGCATCGTTGATCTCAACAATAAAATCCATCTGTTATCCTCCGAATGTAAAAGTGCGGCTGATCCCTTATCCCCCTGATAATTGGATTATACAGCCCGTGACAAAAATGTAAAACCTTTTTTGTCCTTAAGACTAAAAAAGTTTTACGAAGCTGTTCAAGATGCGGGCGGTGATGCCCCAGATGGTGCGGCCGTTATAGTCGTAAAAGAGTTCCTTGTCGATACGGACGGGCCACTTGTAGTTTTCTCCGCCGACGATGAGGTGGTAAGGGAAATCGCCCTTCTTGACCATGCGCATCTCCGCGTCATAGATGAGAGGAGTAGTTTCGCGGAAAAAGTCCAGAGGAACGGTAAAGACTTCTGAGACTTCGGACTCGGAAAAGCTGCCGTCATAGCCGGAAAGCCACGCGGCGAAGGGATAGATGGTGTTGTTGGAATTGTGGAAGATGTCTGATGCGCAGACGATTTCCAGCTGCTGCGGCTTTATTAGGAGCTCCTCGCAGGCTTCGCGGACGGCGGTCTCTTCGGGAGACTCGCCTTCCTTCATCTTGCCGCCCGGGAAGCACACGTCTCCGGGCTGGCGCCCTACTCTGCCTGAACGCACCTCAAAGAGCACCTTTATGCCGTCATCCGCTTTTATGAGCGGGATGATGACAGCTGCCTTTTTGCAGTGCTCCTGCAGTATGAGCCCGGCCTTACGCCCGCGCAGTTTCTCTATGCTGTCCGTAAGTCCGCTCATTACAAGACTCCCTTGACGAATACTTCGATGCCTATAGCGATGAGTATGATGCCGCCGAGTATCCCGGCTTTGCCTGCGAGCCTGCCGCCTATCTTTCTTCCCAGGAAGATGCCGGCAAGGCAGATGATATATGTGACTATGCCTATTATCGCCGAGCACAGGACAGCGTCCGCCAGTCCGTAATCCGCGATGGTGAAACCGACCGACAGGGCGTCAATGGACGTCGCGATCCCGAGGACTATGAGCGACTTTGCTCCGCCGACGACCGAGCTCTGCTCTTCCCCGCCCTTTATGCCTTCTATAAGCATTTTGCCGCCTATGTATCCGAGCAGCAGCAGCGCTATCCACGGGATGGCTTTCTCAAAAAGCTGAAAATGCTCCGCGATGGTGTGTACGCATATCCAGCCAAGAAGCGGCATAGCGAACTGGAACAAGGCGAAGACCGCAGGTATCCCGAAACGCCTTCCCTTCTCCATATCCGGCTGCGCAAGACCGGTAGCGACAGAGACCGAAAAGGCGTCCATCGCAAGACCGGCTCCAAGAAGCAAACTGTTGAGCAATAAACTTTCCATGCATTGAAGTATAATTATTTAACTAGCGTTTGTCAATCCGCATCCGATGGGTTAAAATATATCCGGAGGTGGCAAAATGGGACTCTTTTCAAGGAATAAAGAAAACATCACGACCAATGAATACATAACGCTGCAGAACGGCAGGCTGAAGGCGGTGATCAGCCCCTTCGGCGCCACGATCAGTCAGCTTTGGTACGGGGACCTGTGGATCGCGTCCAAGGGATTTACCCCCGGCAGGTTCGCGAACCGCATCAGCGGGGCGCGCTTTGAACTTGACGGAAAAGAATACCTTCTTACCGCGAACGAAAACGGCAACATCCTTCACGGCGGTCCCGGAGGCTTCGCGAGAAGGCACTGGACCGTAGTCATGACAGGAAAAACCGCGGCCCGCCTGCGAATGGTGTCTGAGGACGGAGACCAGGGATTCCCGGGAAAGCTCATCCTAAACGTCACGTTCACGCTCACGAATACCGATAAACTGGTCATAGATTACGAAGCCGAATCCTTCGCGGACACAGTCGTCAACTTCACCAATCACATGTTCTTCAACCTCAACGGAAAATCCGACGCGGACGGGCACCTGCTGCAGATCAATGCAGACAGGATCGCTGAGATGGGCCCGGGGCTGATACCCACAGGAAGGCTGCTGCCTGTCGAAGGAACCCGATTCGACTACAGGGAAATGAGGGATTTCGAGCCTTCATACGACGACTGCTTCGCTATTAACGGCAGCGGAATACGCACTGCTGCAAAGCTTTACGGAAGTTACTCAGGCATAGAGATGGAGGTCCGCTCCGACCAGCCGGCCATGCAGCTTTACAACACGCAGACAGAGATCTGCCTGGAGACCCAGCACTTCCCGGACAGCCCCAACCGTCCGGAATTCCCCTCCACCGTCCTTAAAGCGGGCGACATTTTCAGGACGCGCACCGAATACTGCTTCAGCTGCTCACTGCAAAAGGATCAGAAATGAAAAAGACCTTCAGGGCGCCGGGACGCACAGAGCTCGGCGGCAACCATACAGACCATCAGCACGGAAAAGTGCTCGCCGCAGGCATAGACCTCTACATCACGGCCGAGGCGGAAAAAACGGATGACAAGATAGTAAAAATCGCCTCTTTCGGCTATCCGGACCTTGCGGTCGACCTTTCAGTCCTTGAGCCGCAAAAAAGCGAGCTAAGCCGCTCTGAGAGCCTTGTAAGGGGTATTGCGGCCCGCATATCGCAGCTGGGTTTTGAGCCAAAAGGCTTTAGGGCCGAAATGAAGTCCGAAGTACTCTCCGGATCGGGGCTTTCGTCCTCCGCGGCTTACGAAGTTCTGATAGGCCGCATCTTCAATTCCTTCTGCTGCGGCGGAAAGCTTTCGGATATACGCATAGCTCAGATAGGACAGTATGCGGAGAACGTGTACTTTGGGAAACCCTGCGGCCTCATGGACCAGATGGCCTGCTCGGTCGGAAACATCGTCGCTATAGACTTCAAAAATCCGGAGCGCCCCATAATACGCAAAATAGACCGCCGCTTCGAAGATTTCGGATATGCCATGTGCATCATAGACACCCGCACCGAACACGCTGATCTTACTGCCGACTACGCTGCCATACCTCAGGATATGAGCCTCATAGCAGGATACTTCGGAAAGAAAGTCCTCAGAGAAGTCGACTATGAAGAATTCATGCGCTGCTATATCAGGCTCAGGAAGATATACGGCGACAGGCCCGCGATGCGCGCCAGGCACTTCTTTGAGGAATCGGAGCGCGCCGGAAAGCTCGCGGCGGCTCTTAAGGCCGGAGATTTTGAAGAGTACCTGCGCCTCGTGAACGAATCCGCAAAGTCTTCAGAGAACCTGCTGAAAAACATAATCCCTCAGTCGCACCCGGAGGCTACGCACTACTCGGAGTGCATAGAACTTGCGCGTGAAGCGCTCGGCGGCCGCGGCGCGGTAAGGGTCCACGGAGGAGGCTTCGCCGGCACCATCCAGGCCTACGTCCCCCTCGAAGAAAAAGACGCCTTCCGCGATAAAATGGAAAGCGTCCTCGGCCCCGGCGCCTGCCGCTGCCTGTCTATCAGCAAATGATAATGAGGGACGGTCATTGACCGTCCCTTTTTTTATTTCCAGGGATTCTCTGTCGGATAAGGCAGAGATTTGGGCTGATTGTATGAGATGTCCCCTATGCCCAGATACTTAAAGACTTCGAACAGGGCTTTGCCGTAGTGTCCGAAGGCCACCGCGCCGTGGTGCGGGAAGCGCTTTTCGATCAGCACGTGACGGTAAAAGCGCCCCATCTCGGGTATCGCGAACACGCCAATTCCACCGAAGCTTCCGGTCGCCACCGGAAGGACCTCGCCCTCCGCTATGTAGCTTCTCAATACACCCTGGCTGTCGCACTGCAGGCGGTAGAACGTGATGTCGGAAGGCGCTATGTCACCTTC
>CAMYWZ010000084.1 GCA_947302945.1 uncultured Bacillota bacterium | reverse complement strand
GCTGAGTGCCACAACGAACGCGAACGGCGTGGTGAACGTGGTGGTGATGAATTCAGCCAGCAGGTTGGGTATGTGGTTGATGTTCAGCACCCATACGAACATATCGCACATTGCCATGATGAAGAGCGCGGAACCGCTCATTGTAGCGGCGTCCAGAACGATCTTCTTGTACGTGGTCCACTTGATCTCCTTGTAGACGAATATGCCGACGACGAGTCCGTAAATTACAGCTACGCAGGATGCTTCAGTCGGAGTGAAAATGCCTCCGTAGATACCTCCCAGGATGATGATGGGCATCAGCAGAGCGAGGAAGGAATCCTTTAAGGTGTCCCAGAAGATCTTGAAGGTGAGCTTGCGCTTTACGACGATGCCCATCTTCTTGGTGCGGCTGACTACGTAGTTTACTACCATAAGGATGACGCCGATCAGTATTCCGGGGATAATGCCTGCGATGAACAGGCTTCCTATGTCGACCGAAGCGAGGACCGCATAGGATATCATCGGGATGCTGGGCGGTATGACTACTCCCAGGCCGCCTGCCGTGGCTACCAGGGCGCCGGCGTATCCGGCGTCGTAATTCTCATCGCTGACCATCATAGGCAGCGTGATGCAGCCTATGGACGCAACAGTTGCAGGGCCGGAACCGGATATCGCGGCAAAGAGCATGCATGCAAGGACGCTGACCATACCCAGCGAACCGTGGATGCCGCCTACCAGCATCTTGCAGAAACCGATGAGCCTCTTGCTTACGCCTCCGTGCTGCATCAGAGCGCCCGCGATCATGAAGAACGGAAGTGCTATCAGCGAGAAGTTGTTCGAAGCGCTGAATACCGAACTTGCCACGAACTGCGGCGTTATCGAGCTGAACACCTCAAGTGTGAGTATGGACGAGAAGGCGATGCTGATCGCTATGGGAACGGAGAAGAACATCGAACCAAAGAATGAAACGAGCAGAGCTATAAGCATCAGTTCTCCCCTCCTTCCTCAGTCTTGTCCTTGCGGAATTTTTCTATCGATTCCGATATCAGCTGCAGAATATAACGTATCGTGATCATCACAAAACCGATAGGAACAGATACAGAGCCGACCCACATCGGCCAGAGCGTGACCCCGAAGAATTTATTGCGCTTGATATCGTTCATGACCAGATATACTCCGGAACGGGCTATGTAGGCGCAGGTGACTATGCAGATGATCAGTATTATGACGCGGAGAATGTACTTCGCGTTGCCTTTGAAGTGGGTATAGATGAAGTCCACTGTAAGGTGGTCTCCCTTGCGGGCGGCAAGCGAGGAACCTATCATGATCGACCAGATGAAGAGTATGCGGGAGACCTCTTCCGTCCATACGATAGAACGTATATGAAGTACAGCCTGGTTGAGCACCTGCAGCGTAATGACGGCTATCATTGCCGTCAGCAGGACCAGACATACGGTCTCTTCGATCTTGGCCAGCACCTTGTCGATCGAACTAATTACTTTCATTCGAATACTCCTGAAAAAAAGCGGAGCCACCCGAAAAACGGGCGGCCCCTGAAATGTCGGTTATTACCAGGTCTTCTGGAGGCCGAGGTCCTTGTAGAATACTTCAAGTGTCTCAGCGCCTACAAGCTCGACAAGATTCTTGTGAGTGCTGCGGCCGACTTCGACCCATGCCTTGAGCTGATCAGCGGTGAGGTCGATGAAGGTAGCGCCTTCGCTCTCCATCTTCTTACGATAGTCAGCTTCGGACTCTTCGCTCATCTTGCGGTGCTCGGCAGCGATCTCCTTGGAGACCTCTTCGATGACCTTCTGAGCAGCAGCGGGAAGTTCCTTCCAGAAATCGAGGTTTACGCCCAGGACGTAAGCAGCCCATACGTGGTTGGTATTGGTGATGTACGGGTTTACTTTGTGGAAGCCCTGAGAGGAGATAGTGGAGTACGGGTTCTCCTGGCAGTCGGCAGCGCCGGACTGCAGAGCCTGATAGAGCTCGCCCATGGAGGTGGTGACCGGGGTACCCTTCAGAGCCTTTACGAACTCGGTGAATGTCTGGGAGTTGATGATACGGATCTTTTTGCCTTCGAGCTTCTTGACGTCTGCGAAGGACTCCTTGCCGGAAAATACACGGAAGCCTACGTCGAGGTAGGTAAGACCGTAGGTGTTGGCGTCTTCCTTAAGGGTGTCGAGCATGTACCTTCCGGAAGCGCCGTCCTCGCACTTGTATGCTTCAGCAAGAGTGGAGAACAGGTACGGGAACTTGACGTTTGCATCGAGATAACGGTTGTTCACCGAGCGAATCTCGACGGTGATCTGCTTGTTGGAGCGCTTCTCGACTTCTTCAACGAACTTTTCCATCAGCTTGCTGGTGGGAAGGTCCGGGCGGGTATCCCATGCGAGACGGATCTTGACATTGTAGGTCTCGTTGGCAGCGTTGTTGCCGGCTGCTGCGTTGTTCTGGGCATTGCCGCCGCCGTTGTTGCAGGCAGCCAGAGCGAATACCATGGCCAGAACCAACAGGATCGATAAAACTTTCTTCATAAAATGGCCTCCTATTTTTTTAAATTATTAGCCTTTAACTGCAGATGATCACAGCGACCACCTTAAGATAAATATAGTTTTGTCAAAGTGAAAAGTCAAGCACCAAAAACGGGTATCGTTATAACAAAAATGTAATGACGCGCCCCGGAAAAACGAGGCGCGCCATGTTTTTTTGATACTTTTTATTTTATCTTTTTGTTGTCGACGTCGTCCTTGAGGATGGCCAGGAACTGATCGTAGCTCATGGTGCCCAGGTCCCCTTCGGAGCGATGGCGCGGAGCAAGGGTCGCGGCTTCAATATCGCGGTCTCCGACTACTATCATGTAGGGGACTTTCTCCAGCTGGGCGTCGCGTATCTTGCGGCCGGTCTTCTCGTTGCGCTTGTCCACTTCGACGCGGAAGCCCTGATCTGTGAGCTTGTCCTTTATACCATCCGCGTACTCAATGGCGCGGTCCGTGACGGGCAGGATCTTGACCTGGACAGGCGACAGCCAGGTGGGGAAGGCGCCGGCAAAGTGCTCGGTTATAACACCGATGAATCTTTCTATGGAGCCGTAGACGACGCGGTGTATCATGACCGGGGTCTGCTTTTCGGAGTTGGAATCGGTGTACTCCAGGTCGAAGCGGCCGGGCAGCTGATAATCCAGCTGTATGGTGCCGCACTGCCAGACTCTGCCGAGGCAGTCGGTGACATGGAAGTCCAGCTTGGGGCCGTAGAAGGCGCCGTCGCCGGGGTTGATCTCGTAGGTCTTGCCTATGGATGTGATGGCATCGGCCAGGGCTGCTTCTGCCTTCTCCCAGTCGCCTCTGGTGCCTATGTGGTCCTCCGGCATGGTGGACAGAACGATCTTGTAGGGCAGGCCGAAGACGTTGTAGACTTCGTCTATCAGCTTGGTGATGCGCACCACTTCGCCCTGGATCTGCTCTTTGGCAAGCAGGATGTGAGCATCGTCCTGAGTGAAGCACCTTACGCGGAACATGCCGTGCAGGGCGCCTGAGATCTCGTGCCTGTGGACGCGGCCCAGCGGAAGATCCCTGTAGCTGTGCGGCTCCAGGTCGTAGACCAGGATGGAGCCGGGGCAGTTCATAGGCTTGATGGCGTAGTCCTCGTCCTCGATGACGGTGGTGTACATGTTTTCTTTATAGTGATCCCAGTGGCCGGAAGTCTCCCAGAGGGTGCGCTTCATGATCTGCGGGGTGGAGATCTCCAGATAGTCGTATTTTTTGTGGATCTGGCGCCAGTAATCGATGAGGGTGTTCTGGAGCACCATGCCCTTGGGCAGGTAGAACGGGAAGCCGGGGGCTTCGTCGCGGAAGGCGAAAAGACCCAGCTCTTTGCCGAGCTTTCTGTGGTCCCTCTTCTTGGCTTCTTCTATCCTGTCGAGATAGACCTGAAGGTCCTCTTTCTTGGTGAAGGCTATGCCGTAGATCCTCTGCAGCGTTTCGCGCTTGGAATCGCCGCGCCAGTAGGCGCTGTTGCATGTGAGGAGCTTGAAGGCGTTGTGCTTTACGCGGCCTGTGAAGTCCAGATGCGGGCCTGCACAAAGATCGGTGAACTCTCCCTGCTTATAGAAAGAGATGGGTTCGCCTTCGGGAAGGTCGTTGATGAGCTCCACCTTGAAGGGCTCTTCCCTTTCCTGCATGAATTTGATGGCTTCCGGCCTGGGGAGCTCGAAGCGCTCGATCTTGAGGTTCTCCTTGCAGATCTTCTTCATCTCGGCTTCTATCTGATCCATGTGCTCCGGTGTGAAGGCGAACGGAGCCAGCATGTCGTAGTACCATCCTTCTTTGATGGACGGGCCGATAGCGAGCTTTACTTCCGGCCAGAGCCTCTTTACGGCCTGGGCCATGATGTGTGAGCAAGTATGCCAATACGTCTGGCGGTACTCCTCGTTTTCAAAGGTGTATTTGTTTTCCTCTGCCATTTTTTCCTCCTTATACGTCAAGGCAAGATTTTCCGTTTATTATAATCCGCGCGGGCGTCTTTTGCAAGCTGTTCGCAAACAGATACGGCCTTGTGCATATTTTTTTCAGGGTTTTGAGCGCCTGCGCTATTGTTTTCACAATACCGTCATGTTACAATTCATATATTATACAAAATCGTTCATTTCTTTTTTCGGAGGTATCATTATGGGTGTAATAAAATACATCTTTGTAGCGGCTTACGTATTCTTCATACTTTACGTAGGTCTTAAGTCCCGCAAGGACAGCGGCGGCGGAGAAGGCTACCTTCTCGGCGGACGCAGCATAGGTCCTGTCATCACATCGTTCTCGTTCGCAGCAACATACATTTCCGGCGTCTGCATGGTCAACGCAGGAAAGATAGGCTGGGACTGGGGTATCGGTGCCATGTGGAACGCATGGGGCAACGTCCTGCTCAGCATCGTGTTCATGTGGTTCTTCCTCGGAACACGCAGCCGCAGGATGAGCGAAAAGCTCGGCGTCCAGACCCTTCCGGACTTCCTGCGCGCCCGCTATAAGACAGAATACTTCAAGCTGGTAGGCTCCATCGTGCTCTTCATCTTCATGATCCCCTACACCGCAGCTGTATTCTCCAGCCTGTCCTACATGTTCACCAGCGTATTCAACCTGCCCTACATCGGCGCGGTCATCGTAATGGCTGTACTTGCTGCTGTTTACCTTGTGGTAGGCGGCTACAAGGCGGCTGCCAAGATAGACGTAGTACAGGGCGGAATAATGGTCATCGGCGGCATCATCCTTGCCGTTGCAACCATCAACTCCAAGGAAGTCGGCGGCCTTGCCGAAGGCATAGAGCGCATGAAGAACCTGGGCACCTTCGTCAACAGCCAGGGCGTACAGGCAACAGGCGCTGACATCATCAACTTCGGATTCAACGGCAGCTTCGGCCTTCTGATGGGCATCATCCCCTTCGTGCTGATGACTTCATGGGCTCCCAACGGACTGCCTCAGATGGTCACCAAGTTCTTCGCCATCAAGAGCGCAAAGCAGGTAAAGATCGGCGGCATCGTCTGCACCATACTCGGACTGATAATCATCACCGGCGTGCACGTTCCCGGCCTCTTCGTCCATCTCTTCTATGACAAGCTTCCCCAAGGCGGCACCAACGTTCTCGTTCCGGACATGCTCACCAAGAT
>CAMYWZ010000083.1 GCA_947302945.1 uncultured Bacillota bacterium | reverse complement strand
GATTTGTACCAGGCTGCCATCTCGCACATGAGCATGATGGCGGCGGCGGAATCCTTGTCTCTGACGTAGTCTCCGATGAGGCAGCCGTTGCTCTCCTCGTAACCGAATTCGACTTTCTTTTCTCCGCTCTTCGCGTATTTGTTCATGACGTCGCCTATGAACTTAAAGCCGGTGAGGACTTCGTCCACGGTAAGCCCGAAGGTCCTTGCGATGTCGGAGCCCATCTCGCTCGTTACGACGGTGGTGACGAGGCAGGAGTTGGGGCGGAGCCTGTCTTTTCTTACGGTAAGGACGTACTCGAGGAGCATGGCGCAGATCTGGTCAGCATCCGGATCCGAACCTACGGCAAGATCCGCGCCGGTCTTTCTGGCAAGGTCCATGGCCATCTGCATGGCGCTTTCGTCTCCGGGGTTGGGGGAGACGACGGTGGGGAAGTTTCCGTCCGGCACTTCCTGCTCCCTGACTACCTGAATGCCTGTAAATCCGAGCTTTTTGAGGACTCTTGTGACAGGCACGAGGCCTGCTCCGTGGAGCGGGGTGTAGACGACCTTAAGGGCTGCTTTTGCCTCTGCCGGAAGCGGGTCGGCTTCGGCAGTTACGGCGTCGACGTATTTTGTCATGAGGTCTTCGCCTATGTAGCGGAGGAGGCCTTTTTTGACGGCTTCCTTCTCGTCCATTATCACGGTCCTGGTGATGTCTACCTTGTCCACTTCCGCTATGACTTCGTCGGCGGTGTATGGGTAGAGCTGGCAGCCGGTCTCGTCATAGGCCTTGTAGCCGTTGTATTCTTTGGTGTTGTGGCTTGCGGTGATGATGACGCCGCCGCAGCAGCCGAGCTCCCTTACGGTAAAGGAGAGCATAGGGGTGGGGCAGGTCATCGTGTAGAGATAGGCCGGGATGCCGCATGCGCACATGGTGAGCGCCGTCTGCTTTGCGTAGACGTTCGAGTTGTTCCTGGTATCGTAGGCAACGGCAACGCCGCGCTTTTCCGCGTCTTTTCCGAAGGTCTTTTTCAGGTAGGCGGCAAAGCCTGTGCTTATCCTCCTGACGTTGTATGAGTTGAAGCGGTTGGTGCCGGCTCCCATGAGGCCTCTTGCGCCTCCTGTGCCGAACTCGAGGTCCCTGTAGAAGCGGTCCTCTATCTCTTTTTCGTCCGTAAGGGCGGCAAGCTCCGCTCTTGTGGCTTCGTCGAAGAAGCTGCTGTTCTTCCAGAATTCGTATTTTGCTTTATAGTCTGACATTTCGTTCCTCCTACTTTTTTCCGAGCAGCGCGAACATGTTCTTTTTGTACTCTTCAACACCGGGCTGGTCGAAGGGGTCAACTCCCTGCATGTAGCCCGAGATGCCGCAGGCGGCTTCGAAGAAGTAGATCAGGGCGCCGAGGTTTTCCTCGTCCTGCTTTGCGGCGGAGATCTCCATGCAGGGAACTCCGCCTTTGATGTGAGCCTGCTTTACGCCTTCTTTGGCGGCTTCGTAGACCTGGCGGTATTCCTTGCCGGCGGTGTAATTCAGGCCGTCTCCGTTCTCTTCCCAGAAGGGGACTTCCACCTTGACGCGTGGCACATCGAAGCAGAGGAAGGTCTCCATGAGCATGCGCTCTCCGTCCTGGATGTACTGGCCCATTGAGTGAAGGTCCGCGGTGTAGACGCAGGAGGCGGGGAAGATGCCGAGGTGCTGTTTTCCTTCGGACTCGCCGTAGAGCTGCTTCCACCATTCGGCGATGAACCTTATGCTCTCGGAGGGGCAGGAAAGTATCTCCACTTTTTTGCCGAGCTGCTTGTAGATGGCCTGGCGGACTGCCGCGTATGCGAGGGCGGGATTGCTTCCGTCTTCCTTCAGGCAGATCTCAGCCTCTTTCGCTGCGCCTTCCATGAGCTTGTCGATGTTTATCCCGGCAGCTGCGATGGGAAGGAGGCCCACAGGCGTCAGGACGCTGTAGCGTCCGCCGATGTTGTCCGGAACGACGAAGCATTCGTAGCCTTCGGCATCCGCGAGGTTCTTTAAAGCTCCGCGTGCTTTGTCCGTGGTGCAGACGATGCGCTCTTTTGCCTCTTCCTTTCCGAAGTTCTTTTCGATGAACTGCTTGAAGATCCTGAACGCGAGCGCGGGTTCCAGCGTGGTGCCGGACTTTGAGATGACGTTTACATAGACCGACTTTCCTTCGACCAGCTGCAGGACCTGTGCAAGGTCCTCGCCGCTTATGCCGTTGCCTATGAAGTATATCTTCGGACCTTTGCGGGGGATCTCGTTGTAGCGGGGGCTGAGCATGGCTTCTATGACAGCTCTTGCTCCGAGGTAAGAGCCGCCTATGCCTATGACTACGAGCGCTTCCGCTTTATCCCTGATGCGGGCGGCGCACTTCTTTATCCTTGCGTATTCTTCTTTGTCATAACTTTTCGGAAGGGCGACCCACCCCAGGAAGCCGCTTCCTTCTCCGGTGCCTTCCTTAAGGGTGCGGAGAGCCTTTTCCGCGGCCTTGTAGTCCGGTGCTTCCGGCAGGAAGCCGAGCGCGCCTTCAGCGTTGAACTTTATCATGCAATATGCTCCTTATATTTTTTTCGTTATTTGATAACTATGTTTGAAATCGGCATGCCTAATAGGCTATAATATACCAAATAGATTATATCATATTCAAAGCTCATACGATATGACAATTATAGCCGCAACGCAAAATAAAAATAAGCTCAGGGAGATAGGCCAGATCACGAAAGAGTTCGGTATGGAGCTCATCTCCCAGGCGGATGCCGGCCTCGGCAGCGTGGATGTGGAGGAGACAGGCAGCACCTGCGAGGAGAACTCCTACATCAAAGCGAAGGCCATCTGCGATCTCAGCGGAAAGCCCGCAGTCGCAGACGATTCGGGGCTTTTCGTGGATGCCTTGGGCGGCGCTCCCGGCGTCAATTCGGCACGCTACAGCGGAGTCCACGGCGACGACGCGGCGGCAAGAAAGATCATACTCAGGCAGATGGAAGGCCTCCCGTACAAAAAGCGCACAGCTACCTTCGTCTGCGTCATCACCCTTGTGTACCCGGACGGGCGGGTCATAAGCGCCAAAGGCGAATGCAAAGGGCACATATCCACGGAAGAGCGCGGCAGCGGCGGCTTCGGCTACGACAGCATATTCATACCCGAAGGCAAACGCCGCACCTTTGCCGAGATGACTCAGGAATACAAGAACGAGAACGGCCACAGAGGCCTGGCTCTCAAAAAACTCAGGGAAATGCTATGAAGAAAAAACTGATACGTCTGATTTCCATAATGCTCGCGGCAGTCCTTACGGCAGCGTCTTTCGTCGTCACGTCTTATGCCGCGGATCCCCCCGCGATAACCGCCGAAGGCGCTATAGTCCTGGACCTCACCACGGGCGAAGTCATCTATGAGAAGAACCCGGACGAAAAGCTCTATCCGGCCAGCTGCACCAAGCTCATAACAGCCATACTGGTGCTCGAAAACCTCCCTATGAACAACGTCCTTACGGCGGACGCCGAAGTCGCTTCCACCGGAGGCTCAAGGCTCAGCATGAAGGAAGGCGAGAAAGTAACTGTCAAGGACGCGGTATACGAGCTCCTCATCGGTTCCTGCAACGATCTTGCAGTGCTCTTCGCCAAGGCCATCTCCGGCAGCGTGGATGAGTTCGCAAGGCTCATGAACTCCAAGGCCGCGGAAATAGGCTGCACCGACACTCACTTCACCAACCCCAACGGCCTTCACGACGCCGAGCACTACAGCACCGCGTCAGACCTGGCCAAGATAGCTGTCTACTGCATGAAGAACGCCACTTTCCGCGACATCGTAAAGTGCGTCGACTACACATACACAAGGGGCGAAGGTTCCGGCAAGAGCGGCACGGTCGAGACCATGAAGAACGGCAACTGGCTGCTCAACAACACCACGAACGTCATGTACGTGGGCAACGAAAGGCGGACCGCCAAATACGAAGGCTGCATAGGCATCAAGACCGGCTGGACCGATGAAGCGAAAGGCTGCCTGATCGCAGCCGCAAGAAGGGGCAATACCACGCTGCTTTCGGTCGTCTTAAGGTCTGACGGCAGTTCCAACGGTTCCTACGAGCGCTTCGTGGATACCATAAAGCTGCTCGACTGGGGCTTCGCCAACTTCAGGACCTTTTCCGCCATGCGCATGGGAACGGAACTCGGAACGATAGAGGTCAAAAAAGGCGAGTTCAACAAGGTAAGAGCGGTTCTCGGGGACGACATCTACGCAACACTTTCTTCCGCCCAGCAGGACGGAGCAGTCACCACCAAAGTCACCCTGGACGAGTCGATCAGGGCACCCTTCGACAAAGGCACGGTCTGCGGCAAACTGGAGGTATTCATCGACGGCACGAAGACTGCCGAGTACAAGGTCGTTACTGCCGAAGCTGTAAAAGAGGGCGGCATACTTTCCAACTGGGGCATAGAAGACTCAGCGGCAAAGAAGATATTCAGCACCATACTCACAGTCATATTCGCGATAATAGCGCTGTTCGTGCTCTATATAGCATACCTTAAGATCAAGAGCGAGAGGAAAAAGAAGAAGAAGGCCGAGCGAGCCAGACAGAGGGCCGAAGCCCTCGAAAAACAGCGCCTTGAGGACGAGCAGCTCTTCGCTCAGATGCCGGAATACGAACCTGAGCAGAGCGGCGGATACGATGCGGAAGCATCGTCTGAAACGGACGGAGAGGACTGATGTTCGACATAAAAGAGGAACTGAAAAAACTGCCCGACAGCCCCGGATGCTATCTGCATAAGGACGAGTTCGGGCAGATAATTTATGTAGGAAAGGCGGTATCCTTAAGAAACAGGGTCCGCCAGTATTTTCAGTCCCCTAAAAACCAGACTCCCAAGACCAGAGAGATGGTAAAACATATAAAGGAATTCGAGTACATTGCGGCCGGTTCGGAGATGGAAGCCCTGATACTCGAATGCAACCTGATAAAGCGCTACCGCCCCAAGTACAACATAGTCCTTCGGGACGACAAGACTTATCCATACATCAAGGTCACGCTTAAGGAAGAATACCCGCGCGTGCTCAAGACCAGAAGGCTCGTAAACGACGGTTCGCGCTACTTCGGTCCCTATGCGGATGCAGGTTCCGTAAATTCCATAGTGTCCCTCCTCAATTCCGCCTGCTGCCTTAAGCGCTGCAACGCGCAGAGCTTTCCGGAAGGTTTTACGCCCTGCCTCAACTACCACATCCACGAGTGCAGAGGCATTTGCCGCGGGGACGTCGACAGGGAAGAGTACATGCGCAGCGTCGGCAAAGCCATGGACTTTCTTGCCGGCAGGGACAGGGAACTTCAGAAAGAGCTCGAGGAGAAGATGCGCAGGGCCTCGGAGGTATAGACACTGGCGAGGGCCGAAGGAGTGAGGCTGAACGTCACCTGGTGTTCGCACTGACACTCGTCGCTGACGCGCAGCGTGTAGTTGCCCGGCATGGTGACGTGCAGGGTGGGCTCGGTCGAAAGCTCTTGACCATCGGCATCGAGCCAGGAATAGGAGTAATTGCCACTGCCTCCGGTTACTACCACATCGGCACCGAGCGTGATGCCACCGTCGGGCAAGACGATGGAGAGGGTGGGGGCGATGACCGAGAAGGGAGGGTTCTGTTGTATCGGCATCCTGATGACGGTCTGGGCCTTCAGGCCGC
>CAMYWZ010000082.1 GCA_947302945.1 uncultured Bacillota bacterium | reverse complement strand
GGGCGGCTTAGTTTTTGACGCGGTAGAGGAGGACGAGGCGGGCGGGGTCTTCGGGGTGCTGGGCGCTGAAGCAGGTGGAGAGGAGGATGCAGCGGGTGAGGTCTTCGGGGACGGGCTCGTCCAGGGGATACATGCTTGCCTCTGTCAGGGCGCGGATGGCTGCGGCGGTGTCGAAGCCCTCTTCTTTGTGCAGCATGTTGAGGTCGAACACCTCCTGATTGTATCCGCTGATGTTGGCGCAGACGGCGAGCTCCAGGTCCTCGCGGCCGGCGGCGGAAAAGAGCACGGCGGTCTTGTGCTGCTCGTAGAACTCGGGCTTTTTGAATTCCTCGAGGTCGGAGAACATGACGCCGCTCCAGCCGACGTTGTGGCCGTAGACCATGACGTAGCTGCCGGAAAGGTCCGCTTTGCAGCGCACGTCGGCAACGATGCTGCCGGTGACGGACGGCCTGCCCGCGTAATCGTAGTAAAGGTACTTGTAGAGTATCTCGGAAATGGGCTTGTCGGAGCCGCGCCGAATGTCGCCGAGGTCCCCGCCGCTTGCGAAGATCTCCACGACGCGGGCGTTGAGTTCCATGTCCATGAGGATGGGGAAGTCTATCTCGGTGCCCTCCACGATTATCCAGCCCGCGATGTCGGGGTTGACCAGCTGCAGCGATTCAACGCGCATGGAAGGATCGGTGAGCGCAGGGCGAATAGCCTCGACCCCGCTGTCGAACTTGGCTTTTCCGGCGTTCACCTCGGAGAGGATGCGGTATATCCCAAGCGCCCCGTAGATTATCATGCCCACGAGGATCAGACGGTACACTATCAGAAGTATTTTCTTCCGGGATCTCTTCATCCGGCGCGTCCTTTCAGAAATTTCGCCTAATTATACCATACCCGCGGGGCTTTCTGTAAAAACGCCGGAAAGTTTTTTTAAAAAGTTTAATTATATGCTTGAAATGTCACGGAAGATGTGCTATTATTGGCGCGTGGGGGTACAGCCCTCGTTTTGTCGTGGGAGATAAAAAGTACCCAGGATAAAAGCAAATAACATCCTCCTCCGGACGCTTTTGCGGACGCGGCACTATGTATAATAGGCCATGTAAAGGAGGAAAACCACATGATCACTTAAGAGGAATCAGTATCAATGGATCTGTCCAATCTGTTCAAGAAGAAAAAACCGCAGACAGCTGAAACCAAAGCAAAAGAAGAGGCGGAAACATTAGAAGAAACCAGAAAGCTGGAGAAAAAAGTAGCCAGGTCCGAGAAGGCCGTAAGGCGCTACCAGACTTTTATCCTCAGGCTCGTGGTATTCATTCTGGTAGTATGGGTGCTGTTTTTCAAGATCATCGGCATCACCCACATGCCGAACGAAGATATGTATCCCAGGCTCGACGCAGGCGATATGCTCATGTTCTACAGGCTGGACAAGGACGTGCATTCCCAGGACATAATAGTGCTGGAGAAGGTCACCCCGCTGAGCGGAAATAAAAAGCAGCTATACGTCTGCCGTGTTGTTGCCAAGGGCGGAGACACAGTAGACATCACCAAAGAAGGACGTCTGGTCGTAAACAACAATACCGTCATCGAGAGCAACATCTTCACTACCGAGACGCCCAGATATGAAGGCTTTACCACCTTCCCGATCACGCTCCAGGCGGACGAATGCTTCGTCCTGTCGGACCACAGGGACGGCGGTACGGACAGCCGATTCTTCGGACCGGTCAAGAAGTCCGAGATAGTCGGCACAGTAATAACAGTACTCAGAAGAAATAACCTGTAAAAAGGTTCTGCCTATAAAGATCAAAGGAAAGGAGGAATACGCATGGCCGTTCTGCACAGGCCTACACCGGATGCATTTCAAAACCCGGTGCCCCAGGCTGTGATGCCCTCAAAACTCGCAGTCAATTCCGTATTAAGCAGCGTAGCCGCCGCCGGCAGCAGCGTTCTCTCATTGCTGTCCGGACTGCTTGCAGCCGCACTCATAATGTATAGTGGTTACGTGCTGTACGATTCTTTCTATACTCAAAACCAGGCTTTCGGCAACAGCTGGGAGATGCTCCAGTACAAACCGGAGATAATCGAGAACGGAGCCACCCCGCTCGAAGGAGCGGATACGCTGGCTGCTCTCAACGCGGACTACCGCTTCTGGCTCACGCTTTACGAGACAAATGTGGACTACCCGGTAATGCAGGGCCCCAACGACTACTACTACGCATACCATGACATACAGAAGAACAACAGCCTCACCGGTGCCATTTATCTGGCCGCCGGAAGCAGCGGTGATCTTACTGACAATTACAGCATAGTATACGGGCACCACATGGACAACAAGGCCATGTTCGGCGGTCTGGATCTGTACAAGGATGCCTCGTATTTCAACAGCCACAGGGAGGGCGTCATCGTAACTGCGGACAAGGTCTACGACATTACGACATTCGCAGTAGTGGACACGGACGCCTATGAAAGTGCCATCTACACCACAGGCGACAGGGATCTTAACGCCCTCAGAGCCTATATCGCGGCGCACAGCTATCAGATAGATACAGACACCATGAACAGCGCCGAAAAGATCGCGGCCTTTAGTACCTGCGCCAGCGCCAATACCAACGGCAGGCTCGTCGTCATGGCAAAACTTGTCGAACGCGACATGTCCAAGCCGGAAGACCCGATCGTAACGCCGGCAGATCCGGGCCAGCCCATCGTCGACCCGGGCAACCCGGGCAATCCGGACGATCCGCTCGTAGACCCCGACAATCCGCCGGTCATAATAGATCCGGATCCGGATCCTCCTCTCATAGACAGGCTGCTCAAGCCGTTCACTACGAGCGGAAACGCCTACGGAGAGAAGTGCTGGGCAGTGGTCAACCTTGCGTCGGTGATCGTTACGGCTTATCTGGTCCTCCCCATACTGAATCTCAGGGATAAGTACGGGCGCAGAACGCTCATGAGGAAGATCAACAAGAGCAAGGAAGAGCTCGCCGAAAGAAGAGAAGAGACATTGGCGGAGATCGAAAAGAAGCAGCTCGCCATCATCCAGGAGATGACAGCCAACGGCGCTTCGATGCGCGAGGCCAAAGCAGCGGCAGCAGCTGCTGTACCGGATCATTCGGACGCTGTCGAAAAGCTCTTCTATCAGGTAAAGCGTTTCACGACGCGTTTCAGGATGGGTCTTTCTGTCGAGATCGTTGATGTCATTCTCGCGATAGTAGTATTCGTTCTCACGGAGGACATGAGTACACCCATGGTCCTCATAGACCAGTACACCCCGCTGCTGGGGGTGCTCGCCGTCGCATGCTGGGTCGTGGACGTGCGCATGCTCAGATACAGGGAGAAAGCCCTGGAAGGTGAAGAACAGGTGCTCAAAGAGCAGATCAAAGCTCTGGAAGCCGCGTACAACACAGCAGCAAAGAAGTAACTTAAAAAGGACCGGTCCTAACCGGTCCTTTTAATTTTCCACTTAAGCCTTCCCCCTTGGGGGAAGGTGGCCTGCAAGGCCGGATGAGGCGTTACTTCCTCATTGCCTTAAGCATCAGTTCAACATACTCTTTCCCCACCCCTGTCAGCGAATAGCTTCCGCCTCTCCTGGTCCAGTCGAGCCCTATGCCGCGGAGCGCTATCATGAAGAGATCCGCTGCCTTTTCCGGCGGAAGATCGTCCGCGATGATGCCTTTTTTCTGTCCGCGGGCTATCTGCTCTGTGAGGGCGCGTATGGGGCTGCGCACGCCTCCGCCTATGGATTTGTCGGTGACGGCTATGGAGCTTATCATCCTGGAACGCTCCGGGCCGTCGCTTTCGTTGTATTCCAGCCAGCAGCGCGCGAAGACGCGTATGTTTTCTATCTCGTCATCGCTGTTCATCTGCGGGAACGCCACTTCTTCCATGTAGGCGTCGGTCCGCGTGAAGAGGGCCACGAGTATGTCTGATTTGTTCTCAAAGTAATGGTAGAAGGAGCCGACCGAGATGCCGGCTGTGGCGCAGATGTCCTGCACGGACAGCTCTTCGAGGGTCTTCGTTTCAAGGACCGGGAGCAGCGCCATCAGTATCTCCCGGCGTTTTGCGGCCTGTTTCTGTTCGACTTTAGTCATTCTAAAATCTCCTCTAAAATTGATTCTAAATTATTATAGCAGAAAACTCCGGAGATTTCATCACAAAAATCGCGCGGCGACGAAAAAATCTCTGGCAGCTTATTGACAAAAAGCAAAAACCCTTATAACTTAACATTAGTACGGTTTCGATCTTGCCTGCAGAAGGCCCGGAAAGGGCAGGAGGCGCATCATGGCAGATACATACATCATGGGTATAGACCTTGGTTCAACGACGTCCAAGGCTGTTATCATAAAGAACGGGACGGAAGTCGTCGGCACCTCGATAGTAACGCAGGGCGTGGGTACCGAAGGCCCGCAGAAGGCTTTCGATGAGTGCCTTGCCGACGCAGGCATAAAGAAGGAAGACCTGGCTATGACGGTGTCCACAGGGGTCGGAGGCAGCCGCTTTAAACAGGCGGACCTTATGATCAACGAGCTCAAGGCGCACGCCGGCGGAGTGCACGCCATGTACCCGGAAGCCCGCATACTGCTCGACATAGGCGGCCAGGACGCCAAGATCATGAGTATCAACGAGCAGGGCAAGCTCAACAACTTCCTCATGAACGACAAATGCGCTTCCGGCACCGGAAGGTATCTGGAGGTAATGGCAAAGGTCTTTGGCGTGGACGTTTCAACGCTTAAGGACTACGACGAAAGGGCTAAGGGTATAATACCCATCAGCGCCACCTGCACGGTCTTCGCGGAGTCCGAAGTGATCGCGAAGCTCGCTGAAGGCGCGGACATCCCGAGCCTTATCAGGGGCATAGATACAGCGGTGGCGGTCAAGGCGGCGGCGCTTGTCAGAAAGCTCGGCGTCAGCGGCCCGGTCTACATGTCGGGCGGCGTAGCAAGAAACACAGGCGTCATAAGGGCGCTTGAAAACGAGCTTGGCGTGCCGGTAAAGGCTTCTGAGATACAGCAGCTGAACGGTGCTTACGGCGCGGCGCTTTATGGCTTCGAGAATCTTAGCCGTTCGCGCAGAAACAGGCAGATCTGATCAGGCTCTGAAATCCTGCTCGGCGATGGACTCGCCGGGCTTTTTTATTATGAAGCGCTCTTCGGACCAGGGGCCTGTGAGCAGCTCTTCTATGTATTTGACGGTGCCGGGGTAGACCTTGCGCTTAAGGTCCAGAAGCTCGGCTATCTCTTTGGTCTCTTCCACAAGCCTGTCTATGGGGGCGGCGCCGGTGTCGATAAGGCCGAGGGTCTCGTAGTGCTCGTACATCATCTCCATGATGGAGAGGGCGGTGTCCTCGCCGTATTTTTCGACGGACTGCTTGTACTGGCTCATGATGGTGCTTTCGCCCCTGAGCCAGCCCATGGTGAGGAAGAAGGCTTTGTCGCGCAGGTTGAGGGCGGCTTTTTCCTTGTTGGAGCCTATCAGCAGGGACAGGCAGTCGTCCACCTTGGGAAGGATCAGCTCGAAGTTTCCGGCGGTAAGGCCGGTCATGGAGTTGCCGCACTGTCCGAGGGCCATGAGAACGCGCAGGGGCTGAGGCTTTGTGCTTTTGCTGCGCTTTGGGGATGCGGCCTGCCCGGCGTCTATTTCCGCAAAGACTTCGCGGATGGCGTCGGC
>CAMYWZ010000081.1 GCA_947302945.1 uncultured Bacillota bacterium | reverse complement strand
GGCGATCTTCATCCTTTCGTTCGCGATGATGATAGTCACGGCGCTCGTCAGCGTCAGGTCCTCCACGTTCCTCGGAACGCTCATCGACGGCTACATCAAGCCGCTCCTCGGCACCCCCGACCCTGATTTTTCAGGGCTTTTCGGCGCCATATTAAGGCTCGGCGGTCTGTACGTGCTGTCGATCGCGGCCACATTCGGATACAACATACTGCTCGTTTCGGTCAGCAACGGAGTGCTCAGGGACATACGCTATAAGCTGTTCTCGCACATGCAGAGGCTGCCGATCAAGTACTTCGACAACCGCCCCTACGGCGACATAATGTCGATCTACTCCAACGACGTCGATAACATAAGGGAACTTATGTCAAGAGCCATACCGCAGGTGTTCCAGTCACTGCTCACCGTGGTCACGTTCTTCATCGCCATGGTGCGCATCAGCCTGCCTCTGGTGGGAGTAGTAATGTGCACTGTCGTTCTGATGTACATCATCACGGTATTTGTCGGCGGCGCGTCGGCAAAGTACTTCCGCTTAAGGCAGAAGTCCCTCGGACAGATGAACGCCTACACCGAGGAGATGCTCAACGGCATCAAGGTCGTCAAAGTGTTCTGCTACGAGGAGAAGGCCAAGGAAGTCTTCGACGTAAAGAACGAGGACCTCTTCAGAAAGACCTCGACGGCCAACAGACTCGCCAACTCCATCATGCCCATCATGGGCAGCATGGGCAACATCCAGTACGTCGTGATCGCTATCGTCGGCGGCGCCATGGCCATGAAGGAAGGCAGCGCACTGACGCTCGGCGCGCTCGCGTCGTTCCTGATGCTTTCGAGGAACTTCATCAGGCCCGTCAGCATGATCTCCCAGGAAGTCAACACCGTAGTCATGGCTCTTGCCGGAGCCGGCCGCGTCTTCGAACTCATGGACGAAGCCCCGGAGGTCGATGAAGGCACCGTCACCCTCGTCAAAAAGGACGGAAAGAACTACTGGAAGACGAAGAACGAAAAGACAGGCGAAGACGAGTTCGTTCCCCTCAAGGGCGACATCCGCATGACGGACGTGGACTTCGGCTACGTTCCCGAAAAGCTCGTTCTGCACGACATCAGCCTTTACGCAAAACCCGGCCATAAGGTCGCATTCGTAGGCTCCACGGGCGCCGGAAAGACCACGATCACCAACCTGATCAACCGCTTCTACGACGTCGCGGACGGCCGCGTGCGCTACGACGGCATCAACATCAACGAGATAAAGAAGGCGGATCTGAGGCACTCGCTCGGCGTGGTCCTTCAGGACACCAACCTGTTCACAGGCACCATCGCGGACAACATACGCTACGGACGGCCCGACGCCACGGATGAGGAAGTCATCGCGGCGGCACAGCTTGCCAACGCTCACAACTTCATCGAGAAGCTGCCCGAAGGCTACGACACCGTGATCAACGGCACCGGCAGCCAGCTCTCGCAGGGCCAGTGCCAGCTGCTCTCGATAGCGCGCTGCGCTGTTGCCGATCCGCCTGTAATGATACTCGACGAAGCCACGAGCAGCATAGACACCCGTACCGAGGTCCTGATCCAGCGGGCCATGGACGCCCTGATGTCTGGCCGCACCACCTTCGTGATAGCCCACAGGCTCTCCACGGTCATGAACTCCAACGTCATAATCGTCCTCGAGAAAGGCCGCATCATCGAACGCGGCACCCACGAAGAGCTCCTCGCCCAGAAAGGCCGCTACTACCAGCTCTACACCGGAAAGAGCGAATAAACAAAGTTTTTCATAAAAGGCATCGCTTTGCGGTGCCTTTTTGATGTGGTTTTTATGCTGGAAATAGTGTATAATAAAGTGTAATTTTATAATCAACAGTGTTTAAGGAGGTCAATATGGCCAAAATGAAAACAATGGACGGCAACAACGCTGCGGCGTATGTGTCTTATGCGTTTACGGACGTTGCCGCCATATATCCCATCACACCGTCGTCCCCGATGGCTGAAGTCGTGGACGAAATGGCGGCCCACGGACAGAAGAACATCTTCGGGCAGAAGGTAAAGGTCGTCGAGATGCAGTCTGAGGCCGGTGCTGCAGGCGCCGTCCACGGTTCGCTCCAGGCAGGCGCTCTCACCACCACCTACACCGCTTCCCAGGGCCTGCTCCTGATGATCCCCAACATGTACAAGATCGCGGGCGAGCTTCTTCCGGGCGTATTCCACGTTTCCGCAAGGACCCTCGCAGCTCACGCACTGTGCATATTCGGAGACCATTCCGACGTTATGGCGTGCAGGCAGACAGGCTTTGCGCTGCTGTGCTCTTCGTCCGTTCAGGAAGCTATGGACATGGCAGGCATCGCGCATCTTTCCGCCATCCGCGGAAGAGTACCGTTCCTGCACTTCTTCGACGGCTTCAGGACTTCCCACGAAGTTCAGAAGATAGAAGTCATAGACTACAGCGTCTTCAAGGACCTTGTGGACGTGGAGGCTATAGCCGCCTTCAGGGCAAGGGCTCTCAATCCGGAACACCCGGTCATCCGCGGAACAGCCCAGAACGGCGACATCTTCTTCCAGGCCAGAGAGGCCGCCCAGAGCTACTACGACAACCTTCCCGAGGTCGTAGCTGACTATATGGAAAAGCTCGGCGCCAAGACAGGCCGCAAGTACAAGCTCTTCGACTACGTAGGCGCGCCCGATGCGGAGCGCATCATCATAGCCATGGGCTCCGTCTGCGACACCGCCGAGGAAGTCGTGGACTACCTCACCGCAAAGGGCGAAAAAGTAGGCCTTGTCAAGGTAAGGCTCTACAGGCCCTGGGCTCCCGAATACCTCAAGGAAGTCATACCCGAAACAGTAAAAAAGATCGCAGTCCTCGACCGCACCAAGGAACCCGGCGCCCCCGGAGATCCTCTGTACCTCGATGTCCGCGACATGTACTACGACGAGGCTGAAAAGCCCCTCATCGTAGGCGGAAGATACGGTCTCGGCTCCAAGGACACCACCCCCGGCCAGATCGTCGCTGTGTTCGAAAACCTCGCGAAGAAGAGGCCCAAGAACCAGTTCACCATAGGCATAGATGATGACGTCAACATGACGTCCCTTCCGGTCAAGGAAGTCGCTACCGAGCCCGAAGGCACGGTCCGCTGCAAGTTCTGGGGCCTCGGCTCGGACGGCACCGTAGGCGCCAACAAGCAGGCCATCAAGATCATAGGCGACAACACCGATATGTACGCGCAGGGCTACTTCGCCTACGACTCCAAGAAGTCCGGCGGCGTCACCATTTCCCATCTGCGCTTCGGCAAGAACCGCATACTGTCCACATACCTCATCACCGAGGCGGACTACATCGCATGCCACAACCAGGCCTACGTTCACCAGTACAATGTCATCAGCGGCCTGAAGAAGGGCGGCATCTTCCTGCTCAACTGCATCTGGAACGATGAAGATCTGGACAGGAACCTCCCAGCCGCGATGAAGCGCTACATAGCCGAGAACGACATCCAGTTCTACACCATCAACGGCACAGACCTCGGCGTTAAGATCGGTCTGGGCAACAAGATCAACATGATCATGCAGTCCGCGTTCTTCAACCTCACCAAGGTCATCCCCGTGGAAGAGGCCGTAAAGCACCTCAAGGATTCCATAGTCAAGTCCTACGGCAAGAAGGGCGAAGACATAGTCAACATGAACTACGCCGCCGTGGACGCAGGCATCAAGGACGCTCACAAGGTAGCAGTCCCCGCGTCCTGGAAGAACGCCGCGGACGACGCTAAGACCGGCGAAGTCAAGGAACTTCCGGAATTCATAGCCAACATCCTCGTCCCGATGAACCGCCAGGAGGGCGACAGCCTGCCCGTAAGCGCCTTCGTAGGCAGGGAAGACGGCACCTTCCCCAGCGGCACCGCTGCTTATGAAAAGCGCGGCGTTGCCGTCACCGTTCCCAAGTGGGACGCCGAAAAGTGCATCCAGTGCGGAAACTGCAGCTTCGTCTGCCCGCACGCTACCATCAGACCCTTCCTGCTCGACGCGGACGAGGCCGCCAAGGCTCCCGCAGCCTTTACCATGGCCGACGCCAAGGGCAAGGGCCTCGAAGGCCTCAAGTACCGCATGCAGGTAAGCCCGCTCGACTGCCTCGGCTGCGGCAACTGCGTGGACGTCTGCCCGGTACCCACAAAAGCCATAGCAATGAAGCCGCTCGAGGAAGAGCTCGGCGAAGCGGAGAACTGGGAATACGCAATGACAGTCTCCCAGAAAGACGTCATGCCCAGGACTTCCGTCAAAGGTTCGCAGTTCGCGGCTCCTTACTTCGAGTTCTCCGGCGCATGCGCAGGCTGCGGCGAAACTCCGTACATCAAGGTCATCACCCAGCTCTTCGGCGACCGCATGATGATAGCCAACGCCACCGGCTGCAGCTCCATCTGGGGCGCATCCGCACCGTCCATGCCTTACACCACCGACAAGAACGGCCGCGGTCCTTCCTGGGCCAACTCCCTCTTCGAGGACAACGCGGAGTACGGTCTGGGCATGGCAACAGGCGTCCGCCAGATCAGGGAAAGGCTTGCCGACATAGTCAAGGAGCTCGCCAAGGAAGACCCGGCCATCCACGATGCCGGCGCCGAATGGCTCGCCGCTTTCAATGACGGCGAAAAGTCCAGAGAGCTCTCCGACGCTCTGCTTGCAGCGGTAAAGGCAGCCAAACTGGAAGGCGAGGCCAAGGCTCTTGCCGCCGAACTCATTGAAAAATCAGACTTCCTCGTCAAGAAGTCCGTATGGTGCCTGGGCGGAGACGGCTGGGCCTACGATATAGGCTACGGCGGACTGGACCACGTCCTTGCCTCCGGCGAAGACATCAACGTCCTCGTATTCGATACTGAAGTCTACTCCAACACAGGCGGACAGGCCTCCAAGGCCACCCCGACCGCAGCCATAGCCAAGTTCGCGGCTGCCGGCAAGCAGATAAAGAAGAAGGATCTTGGCATGATGGCAGCCTCCTACGGCTACGTATACGTCGCTCAGTGCGCTATGGGCGCCAACAACCTGCAGTTCCTCAAGGCCGTCAAGGAAGCCGAAAACTACAAGGGCCCGTCGCTCATCATCTGCTACGCACCTTGTATCAACCACGGCATCAAGGGTGGCATGACACGCACCCAGTCCAACGAGAAGGAAGCGGTCTCCTGCGGTTACTGGCAGCTCTTCAGGTTCAACCCGGAGCTCGCCGAGGAAGGCAAGAACCCCTTCGTGCTCGAGAGCAAAGAGCCGGACGGCAAGTTCAGGGACTACATCATGAAGCAGGTCCGCTACAACTCGCTGGCCAAGGAATTCCCCGACACCGCCGAGGAACTCTTCCAAAAGACTGAAGCGGACGCCATGGCAAGGTACGCCGGCTACAAGAAGAAGGCGGAATAAACAATAGCCGATATTATGTAAACATTAGTAAGCAGCGGCAGGTTTTCGGACCTGCTGCTGTAGTTAATGGTAATAAAATGGATAGTAAGATCACTCTTGAATACAGTATACCTACGAGCATGTGCGACACCGGAGGCCTTCTCGGCATCCCCGACGCCTTCGACCTTTTCATGGACATTGCCGGCCTTCATTCCGACCTTCTCGGATGCGGCGCCCTGAAACTCGCAAAAGAAAAGCGCTACTGGGTGATCGCCAAAACGCTCATAAAGTTCATAAAGCGCCCGGCAATGACTCAGACAGTCATAGTTTCGACCTGGCCGGAGGCATCAAAAGGCCGTATCGGCCTTAAGGGGAACAGGGATTACGAGATACGTTCA
>CAMYWZ010000080.1 GCA_947302945.1 uncultured Bacillota bacterium | reverse complement strand
GGAAAAAAGTAAACATCGTGGCGCTTTCCCTGCTCGGTCTTATCATAATCTTCGCGTTCGTGTACCCGGCGGTCTTCGGTTACGACAGGTTCGCCAACATCATGGACCCGAACGCCAAGCACCTCGGACCGGCAGCAGCCATAAAGTACTTCGGTTTCTCGATACGCTGGATACTCGGTGCCGGCGCCGCAGGGAACTCCACGTTCGACGCGGTATGGTACGGCTCAAGGATCTCAGTCTCGCTGGCCTTTGTATGCGCCGCGATCAACATGACCATAGGCGTCATACTCGGCGCTGTCTGGGGCTTCTCCAAGAAGGTCGACATCGTAATGACCGAGGTCTACAACATAATAGGAAACATCCCTTACATACTGCTGATCTCAGTCATGATAATGCTGTTCACGGCAAGCTTCTGGTCAATGGTCTTCGCGCTTACGATAACCGGCTGGCTGGGTATAGCTTACTTTATCAGAACGCAGGTAATAATCATCAGAGACCGCGAGTATAATCTGGCTTCCAAGTGCCTGGGCACGTCCACCATGAGGATAGCCACCAAGAACATACTCCCGTTCATGACTTCGGTAATAGTTACTCTGATAGCCACCGAGGTCCCGTCCTACATTTCCTACGAGGTATTCCTTGCCTACATAGGCATGGGCCTTAAGGACATGTCCCTCGGACGCCTGATCTACGAGTCAGAGAACGCGATGCTCATCAGCAACTGGGCCTTCGAGTTCTGGAGCCCGGTAGTCGTCACATCCATAATCACAGTGGTCCTTTATCTGGTCGGGCAGAACCTCGGCGACGCCTCAGACCCCAGGACACACATGTAAGGAGGACAGGAAATGGAAGACAAGAAAGTCCTGCTCTCCGTACAGGATCTGGTAGTGAAGTTCAGAGTCCGCGGAAGGATACTTACAGCCATACGCGGCATTTCGCTGGATATCTACGAGAACGAATCCATAGCCATAGTCGGAGAGTCCGGTTCCGGAAAGTCCGTATTTACCAAGACTTTCGCGGGCATGCTGGATGACAACGGATTCATAGACAAGGGCAAGATAATCTTCAGCGATCCGGAGCTTGCGGATACAAAAGTGGCTTACGGCGCTTCCGAAAAGCAGATCGTAGCCGATATAAAGAAGCAACTGGACGAGTCCGCGAAGCTCACTGCAGGTTCTGACATCTTCAAGCAGATGAAGGCGCTGGAGTCAGAGAACAAGAGGCGCGGCGAGCTCTCTCAGGAAGAGATCGACACCATAACCAAAGAACTCGAGGACCTGAGATTCGAGCGCGCCGAAACATACAACAAGCGCCAGACCTACAACCCCAAGACCGAAAAGGCCCTTATCAAGCAGGCAGGCAGCCGTCTTAAGGAGCTGGACATCAGGATAGCCGAACTGGAAAAGGAAGAGGCAAAGAGGCTCAAGGCTTATAAGACTGCCGCCAAGAACGACACGGAATACAATAAAGCATATCACGCCAGAATGGCGGAACTGCAGGCGCAGTACAAGGAAGCCACCGCAGCTCCGGCTTCTGCCGCGGATCTGCAGCGCAACGAGATCCTCGCCAAAGAGATCTGGCTGTCGGTCGGACGTTTCGGAAAGAGGCAGAGGACCAAGTCCATAAAGGCTCTGGAAGAGGCTCTCAAGAAGGCTATGGAGCTGGGCGTCGATCTCAACGACGAAGAGACCCGCAACAAAGTCTTCGATACAGTCGTGTTCCGCGTTAAGTACCTGGATGAAACTCCCGAGCAGCTTCACGGCACCTGCATACTCAACCTCGCAAAATTCAAGTATTCCGGGGACTGGACACAGATCCGCGGAAAGAGGATAGCCACGGTCTTCCAGGACCCGATGAGCTCCCTCAACCCCATACTCACCATAGGCACTCAGATAATGTCCATAATACTCAAACACCAGCAGTGCTCCGAGGCGGAAGCCAGAAAGCGCGCTCTGGAGCTTATGGACAAGGTAGGCATACCCGACGCGGAGAACCGTTTTGACGACTATCCGTTCCAGTATTCCGGCGGCATGAGGCAGCGTATCGTAATAGCCATCGCGCTGTCCTGCCAGCCCAAGATACTCATCTGCGACGAGCCTACAACAGCCCTGGACGTTACCATTCAGGCTCAGATACTGCAGCTGATCAAGGACCTGCAGAAAGAGTTCGGCTACACCATAGTGTTCATAACCCACGACCTCGGCGTAGTAGCCAACATCGCGGACAGAGTTGGCGTCCTTTACGCAGGGCAGCTCATAGAACTGGGCACAGTGGAAGATATCTTCTACGATCCGCGCCACCCGTACACCTGGGCGCTGCTCTCTTCAATGCCTCAGCTCGCGGAGAGGAACACCACCCTGTACTCCATAACAGGTACGCCTCCGTCGCTGTACAACGAGATCGTAGGCGATCCGTTTGCTCCCAGAAACCCGTACTGCCTTAAGATCGATACGGTAAAGGAAGCCCCGATGTTCAAGGTGTCGGAAACTCACTATGCCAAGACCTGGCTTGAAGATCCCCGCGCCCCGAAGGTGGAAAAGCCCGAGATCATCAAGGACATCCATCAGAAGCTGATCAACGCGTTCAACATTTAGGAGGTAAGCTGTGGCAAAAGATAAAGAAACAAACAAGCAGACACAGTCTTCTGTCCTCCCTGAACACGGACCTATAGATCCTGAGACCGGCAAGGAGATCCTTGTCTCGATCAAGAACATAGACATCACCTTCGGCAAAGGCGACAATGCCGTAAAGGCCGTCAAGAACGCTTCGTTCAACATTTACAAGGGCGAGACTTTCTCCCTGGTAGGCGAGTCCGGTTCGGGCAAGACCACCATAGGAAGAGCCATAATCAGGGTAAACCCGCTGGCAGCCGGAGAGATAGACTATAAGGGCGTCAAGATATCCGGAAAGATATCCAAGGCTCTGGACAGGGAAGTCATCAGAAACATACAGATGATCTTCCAGGACCCGGCAAGCTCCCTCAACGAGCGCGCCACCGTAGACTACATAATATCCGAAGGACTCTACAACTTCCACCTGTTCAAGGACGAGGCTGACAGAGTCAATAAGGTAGAGACCATAATCAACGAGGTAGGTCTTCTTCCGGAGCACCTTACCCGTTACCCGCACGAATTTTCAGGCGAACTGCGCCAGAGGATAGGACTTGCGAGGGCAATGGTCATGGAGCCGGAGTTCGTCGTTGCGGACGAGCCCATCTCCGCTCTGGACGTTTCCATACGAGCCCAGGTCCTCAACCTGCTCAAGAAGTTCCAGCGCGAGCGCGGCACCACCTACCTGTTCATAGCTCACGACCTTTCGATAGTAAGGTTCATATCCGACAGGATAGCAGTTATCTATAAGGGCAACATCGTAGAGATCGCGGAGGCGGAAGAGCTCTTCAACTTCCCGCTCCATCCCTACACCAAGTCCCTTATTTCAGCCATTCCTATCCCGGATCCTAAGCTTGAGAAGAACAAGGTGCTGTTCACCTACGATCCTTCCGTGCACGACTACTCGGTTGAGCAGCCGGAGATGGTGGATATAGGACACAACCACTTCATCTACGGCAGCAAATCGGAGATAGAGAATTACAGGAAGCAGAGGGAAAGCGGCGTTTCGGTCAAGTCGGTCACCATCGTAACTCCGGAGGAGAAGGCGGAGCTCGACAAGAAGAACGTCAACGTGGTGAAGAGCCACGAGGAGATACTCAACAGGCCTCTGCACGATACGGGAAACAAGTGGTTCGGCGTACTGGGATTCATAATCCCGATAATCGCGCTGATAATCTCGCACATCTACAGGAAGAAGAACTACATCAGGAATTTCAAGGCCTGGCGTAAGGGATCGATAGTAGGCTTCATCGTCAGAGGAGTCGTCATAGTCCTCTTCCTGCTGGCATTGCTGGTCTCGGTACTGTAATGGCAAGGCGCACAAAAGCCACAAGACAACAAAATTATTACGGCGACTTCGAACCGGTCAAGCGCATAGAGCTTTCTGAAAAGCACGTCAAGCTGAGGGCGATAGTCGCCGTGCTTTTTGCTGCGGTAGGCATCTTTTTCATCGTGCGGGGGGTGCTTTCGGCTTTAGGGGCGGATTCCGGCATCAGGCAGATAGACGCAAAAGGCGGTTCTGCTGCGTCGGAGTATGCCCAGGAGTTCGCGCTTTCGTATAACATCGGGGTGTCCGGGGTCAGGGCCGCCGCGGAATCGCGGGCCATCCAGAGTCTTTACACCCAGCTTTTAGAGGACGCGAAGGCGGAGTATTCGCTGGATGCTCTGAATGCTTCCGCGGGCAGCCAGGTTCGGCTGAGCTCAGGTCTTTATGAAGCGCTTGAAGCCCTCAATGATGCCGGAGGCGCAGTCGAGCGCCTGCTTTTCATGGCGCCTGTCCAGGAGCTGTACAAGAACGTTTTCTATTCCCAAAACGACGAGGAGGCGGCAAAGCTCGACCCGTATAAGGACGCGGATACGGCAGCGTTTTTGAAGGAGCTCACAGCCTTCGTGTCTTCGCCGGAGCATGTAAAGATAGAGCTTGGCAGCGGAAGCGCAAAGCTTGTCGTATCCGATTCGTACAGGGCTTACGCGAAGGCGAACGGCATAGAGGAGTTCGTCAGCTTTTCCTGGCTTGAAAATTCGCTCATAGTGGACTATGTCGCGGACGGGCTTATAAAGGAAGGCTACAGGCTGGGGACGATAGCAAGCTACGACGGGAGTTCCAGAGGGCTTTACGAAAGCGATGGCTACGCGCAGGTGTTCTTTAAAAGCGCTCCGACCATACAGCTGGATCATAATCACTTCTATGTTTACGCGGACGGCAGCATGAGACACTGCTGGCTGCGCCCGTCGACCGGCCTGTGCGCGGACATCCCGGAGAGCCTCGGGGAAAAGATCCCCGGCGCAGAGAACAGCTGCTTTAAGATCATGATCACGCTGGCGAAAAAACTGCTGAAATAATGAGAACGGCCTAGAGGCCGTTCTTTTCGCATATGTCGTTTATGGGGCAGGCTGTGCAGTTCGGGCCGCGGGCATGGCAGCATCTGCGGCCGTGGAAGATGAGGCAGTGATGCATCAGGGTCCACTTATCTTCGGGAATGGCCTTCTGAAGCCCTGATTCGGTCTCTGAGACGTTTTTTGCGCAGGTAAGGCCAATTCTGTTGGCAACGCGGAAAACGTGCGTGTCAACGGCTATCTGCTGCTCTCCGAAGCCTTCGGCAAGGACTACGTTGGCGGTCTTGCGGCCTACGCCGGGCAGTGACTCGAGGGAGGCTCTGTCCGAAGGAACTTCGCCTTCGAAGCGTTCCAGAATCTGCCGCGACATGGCAAGTAGGTTTTTGGACTTGTTCTTGTATAGCCCTATGCTGCGGATGATGTCCTGCAGCTCCTCTTCTGGCATGGCGGCCATGGCAGCCGCGTCCGGGGCCTTCGCGAACAGCGCCGGCGTTACCCTGTTGACGCTCGCGTCTGTGGTCTGCGCCGACAGCATTACACTGACCAGCAGCTGGAACCTCGTCCCGTAATCCAGCGCGCACCCCGCATCCGGATACGCCCCGGTCAGCCTCTCTATTACCTTTTCAACATCTTTCTTCTTCATAATGATCATAGGGGACGACCCTTCTAGTGCCGCACTTTCAGGGACGGTTCTCTTGGTGCCAAACTTATGGGACGGTTCTTTAGTTCAAAAACAGCCGCATCCCTGACTCGGGTGACATTAAGGGGGACCGCTGGCTTTTATTGTATAGTTTCTATCTGCGGCAGTATGGTTGCCTGGAGGACTGTCGGGGAACCCGGTTCTTAGCGATTG
>CAMYWZ010000079.1 GCA_947302945.1 uncultured Bacillota bacterium | reverse complement strand
GACTCAGCAGTCAGGCGAGAATACCCAGCAGCAGGGAGAACAGACCCAGCAGCCGGGTGAGAATACGCAGCAGCAGGGAGAACAGACCCAGCAGCCCGGAGGTCAGACCCAGCTCGGAGGTGACATCCAGACACCCGAAGTCCCGAACCAGCCTGCCGGCGATCAGCAGCAGCCAGGCGAACAGACTCCGTCCGCAGGCGACATCCAGACGCCTGAAGTCCCGGATCAGCCCGGCGGCAGCGAACAACAGCCCGGCGGCCAGACAGATCCTGTACAAAACGGCACCGAAGGCAAGTACAAGAAGGGAGATTTCAACGGGGACGGACTGGTCAACGCCAACGACCTGACAGCCCTTTCAAGATACGTCGCGCACATAGTCGACGTCGACGACGAAGATCTTCTTGAAGCCGGAGACGTAGACTCCAGCGGAAGAGTCGATGCCAACGACCTCACCCAGCTTTCCCGCTTCGTCGCCATGATAGTGGATCATTTTGAAACTGTGAAGACCACAGCCGCCGCAGACATAAGGCGGCAGACACTCATCATCGGAGGATAAAACTATGGACGGATCGCTGTTCAGGGACTTTAAAGACAGCATAGTAGGCAACTGCTCGAAAGTCATCGTCGGCAAGGAGGACGTCATCACAAAGATACTCATTGCCTTCGTCTGCTCAGGCCACGTGCTTCTTGAAGACGTTCCCGGAACAGGCAAGACCGTGCTCCTCCGCGCCTTTTCCACAAGCATAGGAGGCAAGTTCAGGAGGATACAATTCACTCCGGACCTTCTCCCCTCCGACCTTACAGGCATTAACTTCTACAATCAGAAGTCCGGGGAATTCGAATTCAGAGAAGGCCCCCTTTTTGCCAATATAGTTCTGGCCGATGAGATCAACCGCGCAACTCCCAGGACCCAGTCCAGCCTTCTTGAAGCCATGGCCGAGCGCCAGATCACAGTCGACGGCGTCACCACCAGGCTCGAAGAGCCCTTCATGGTGATGGCCACGCAGAACCCTCTCGAATCCTACGGCACCTTCCCTCTCCCGGAAGCCCAGACCGACCGCTTCTTCATGAAACTCTCCCTCGGGTACATGACCAGAGCCGAAGAGATCTCTGTCATCTCCCGCCGCGACACGGAAGACCTTCTCGCGGAGCTTAAGACTGTCGTATCTCCCGAAACCATAGCTGAAGTGCGCAGGTCCTACCACGAGGTCACCGTTTCCGACGAGATCAAAAACTACATCATGGACATCATAGAGCGCACCAGAAACGACAGCCGCATACTCACCGGCGTGTCTACAAGGGGCGCCATCGCACTCTACCACGCGGCACAGGTATGCGCAGCCTTCTCCGGCAGGGACTACGTCATCCCGGAAGACATTCAGGATATGGCAAGACCGGTGCTGGCCCACAGGCTCGTTACCGCCGGAATGGGCGGCGAAAAAGACGTCAGCGGCTATTTCATGAAGCTGCTGAAGGAGATCCCTGCCCCGGTGGAGAACGTGTAAGCATGTATCTGCTTCTGTTTTTTATCCTTGTAATTCTGGCTCTGCTGGAATTCCTTCTGATCAGGAAGCTCCCGCGCCGCATAAGCTACAGCTCTGTCCCGGACAGGCGCAATCTTGAGCCGGGAGAAGAGTTCTGCCTGGTCTCGACCATAGAAAACAGTTCTATAATACCCGCATTTTCGTTAAAGCTCAGAGAGCATGTCCCGCAGGAACTGGTGAGCCGCCTTCCCAAAAGGCCCATCGTGGACGACTGCGGCTACGCCATGCTTTGCTCGAGCTTTTATCTTATGCCGAAAAAGAAGACAGTCAGGCGCACGCCTGTAACGCTTCCTTTTCGAGGCCGCTATCTTTTCAGAGGAGCCGACATACTTGTCGGAGATTTTATAGGAGTCAAAGAGACACGCCTGAGCTTTCAGCAGATCGAAGAAGTCGTAGTATTTCCAAAGAGGCTTGATATCGGCCCCATGTGCGACGCTCTGGGAAGCCTTATGGGTGACGTATCGGTCCGCCGCTTCATCTTCGAGGACCCGATACTGACCGTCGGATTCAGGGACTACACGGGAAGAGAGCCCATGAAGGCCATCAACTGGAAGCAGTCCGCAAGGATGCGCTCGCTGATGGTCAACCAGTACGACCACACCACGGATCCTTCGGTCACGGTCGTACTCAACGTGGACTACGGGACCTGGAACAACAGGGACTTTGAACTGCTGGAAAAGCTGTTTTCCTATACGCGCATGGTCTGCGAGGCTCTGGAGAGCAAAAAGATACGCTACTCCTTCATCACCAACGCGGCCACCGCAGGCACCATAGGCGGATGGAGCAAGGTCGAGGAAGGCCTCGGGGAAAGGCACCTGAGCATAATACTCGAGGGCATAGGCAGGGCCTCCCGGGACCCAAGGGAAAGCTATGAGTTCCTCTTAAGTCGCGTGCTTAAGACCGCCGAGCAGGGCCGGACCTACATCGTGCTCACACCTACGCGCGACCACCGCTGCGAAAGGGAGCTTTCCGGCATAGAGACCGTCAGCGGCAATCCGTGCGCCATGCTGTACGCGGACGAAGGAGGTGAGCTGACGTGGAACTGATCTTCTTCTGCCGCATCACCGCCGACCTCTGCCTGTACTTCGCGTACGCAGCTTTCCTGCTGCCCTACTTTACCGATGCTTCAGCAGGCATCGCCCCGATGTTCGTGATATCGGCGGCTTCGCTCGCGTCGTTCTTCCTGCATAAAAAGCGGGCTTTGTCCCTGGCAATCATGGCAGCCGCGCTTGCCGCACTGCTGCTCTTCGGATGGCCAATGCCCTTCATTATCTGCCTGCCGCCCTGGATCTACGTCACCCGCATCGTATATAAGGAATACTTCGGAACGAACTATCCCCAGCAGCGCGATTCGCTGAAGCGCTCGTGCTTCGTCTTCCTCGGATTCATCATTCTCCTGGCAATGACAGCCGGCAGCGGAGGCTTTGACGCTTTCGCTTCCAGGACCCTGCCCTTCGTGCTGTTCTTCATACTCTGCGCGATAGTCCAGCTCAGGCTGCTGCGCCCGGACGATCCTGCAATGCGCAGCCCCGGGCACCAGCTCATCCACGCAGGCCTTATGGCTGTCATCACTTTGCTGGGCTTTGCGCTTTCGCGCAGCGGAGTGTACGGAGCGATCACCCGGGCCCTTGGATTTATCTACACGGAGATCATAGGACCGGTCTTTACTTTCCTGGTCACGATAATCGCCACTCCGTTCTTCTACCTTCTGAAGCTGCTGTTTTCGCTCTTCAACACCGAGTTCGACTTCGAATCCATAAGCCAGGCAGGCGACGGTCAGAAGCTCGTTCCCTGGGAGCTTACCGATGAAGGCACCATGGCCGCTCCCGCGTGGCTGAAATGGATATTCGTAAGCCTGTTTGCCATACTCGCGGTATGGCTGCTTTACCGCTTCTTCAGGATGATGTTCGGAGGCATACGTCTGAAGCGGGAAACAGCCGACGAAGGCGGCTTTTACAGCAGCGCCGTTCGCGAAGAACGTCCGTCTGTCCTGCGCAGGCTGCAGGAACTCACCGGTGTCAGAGGCCGCATAAGAGCACAGTTCAGGCACTTTGCGGAAAAGCTGAAAAAGGCCGGTCTGCTCTCCCCGGGCGACACCAGCCGCCGCGTCATGGAAAAATCTATGGAAGCTCTGCCGGAAGGCTCAGCGCCGGACAGGGAAGCCTGGGACGGATTCAGGGAGATCTACGTCAGAGCAAGATACGACGAAAGGGACGATGCGGTAAGCGCCTCCGACGTGACTAAGATGAAGGAATACGCTAAGCGCATGCAGTAACGTCCCCGGCAGCGCTCAAAACAGCATAACAAAACCCGGAAGGCAGCTCCTTCCGGGTGTGTTTTTTGAAAAAGTATTTACGCTTCAGCGGGTGCTTCCTCTGCGGGCTTCTCTTCAGCAGCCTCTTTTGCGGGCTCTTCAGCAGGAGCTGCGTTGGGGTCCGTGCAGGCCTTGATGCTGAGGGAAATTCTTCTGCGCTCTTTGTCGATCTCGAGGATCTTGGCCTGGACTTCCTGGCCGACCTTGAGCTCGTCAGAAACTTTGCCTACCCTCTTGTAAGCGATCTCGGAGATGTGGACGAGTCCGTCCAGTCCCGGGGACAGCTCTACGAATGCGCCGTATTCCTTGATCTGTACGACCTTGCCGGTGATGACCTGGCCTACCTGATACTGCTCGTCTATGACGGACCAGGGTTCCGGAGCGTTCTGCTTGAGACCGAGGGAGATCTTGCCCTTCTCGGCGTTCATGTTCAGGATCTTGACGTTTACGATCTGGCCTATCTTGAGAGCTTCCTGCGGGTGCTTGAGCTTGCCCCAGGAGATCTCGGAGATGTGCAGAAGACCGTCTATTCCGCCGATGTCTACGAATGCGCCGTAGTCGGTGAACCTCATGACTTTGCCTTCGACGACGTCGCCGACGGAAAGGGTGTTCCAGATCTCTGCGATCTTCTTCTTTTTCTCCTCGGAGAGGAAATCCTTGTGGGAGAATACGGCCTTGTTTCTCTTCTGGTCAACCTTGGTGACCTTTACAGGAAGCGTCTTTCCGATGAAGTCGTTAGCATTCTCAACGTAGTGGTCTGAAAGCAGGGACATGGGAATGAATCCGGATATCTCCTTGTAGTTGGCTATGACGCCCTTGTTGACCTCTCTGATGACTGTAACTTCTATGGTTTCCCTGTTCTCGTAAGCCGCGCTGATCTCGTCCCAGTTCTCGCTGGACTGAAGCCTCTTTCTGGAGAGGAGTATGTTTCCGTCTCCGTCGTCCGTCTTGATGACCTTGGCCTGGATCTGATCGCCTTCTTTAAACACATCCATCAATGTCTTCCCCTCTTCAAGAGAAACCTCGTCGCTGTAAAGGATACCGTCTTTCTTGCATCCTAAGTTTACAACGATGTGGTCTTTTGTGACCAGCACAACGGTTCCCTCTACGACTTCGTTGCGTCCGGGGAGCTTCAGCGACTTTTCGATCTGATCCATGAAAGCGGACATATCGTTAACTTCTTCGTTCTGCGGGTTCTTAGTGAAACCTTCACTCATTTTTGTGACAACCTCCTTAATTATGCGTTCGGGTGCAGACGCACTCGCCGCAACCCCTATTTTATAATATTTTTTCAAGACTTGCAACGAAATATTGTCTGAATTTTCCACAAATATTGTATTTTTGCAGCTTTTTTTGCAAATATTATATAGTTTTTGCGAGTTTGACGAGCCGGGGTCCCCGATGACCACCATCAGATCCGAGTCCTTCGCGAGTTTTTCCGCAGCGTCCTGCCTGTCTCTGGTGGCTCTGCAGATGGTATTGCGTATCTCCGCGTCTTCCGAAACGCTCTTAACAGCCTCCGCGCAGGCATCGAAAAGCTCTTTTGTTATCGTGGTCTGAGCGACTGCGGTGACCGGCATGCCCTTATAGGCCTTCAGGGCCCCGGTAAGCTCTTCCGGGCTGTCCGCGGCAAAAGCGGGCCCTTCGGTGCTGCCGAGTATGCCTTTCACTTCCGGGTGCTTTCCGTTTCCTATGACTATCAGCAGCCTGCCGTCCTTTCCGGCCTGCCTTGCGATCTCGTGTATCTTGGCTACGAAGGGACAGGTGGCGTCTATGACGTGTATGTTCCTGGCCTCTGCGGTCCTGTAGGTGCTGTCCGGCTCCCCGTGGGCTCTGATCAGGACGCTTGCGCCGTCCGGGACTTCATCTATGGAAGCGGCTTTGATCAGGCCGTTTGCGGCAAGCTCCTCCGTGACGATCTTGTTGTGTATCAGCTGGCCGAGCGAATAAAGCCTCCTGCCTG
>CAMYWZ010000078.1 GCA_947302945.1 uncultured Bacillota bacterium | reverse complement strand
CACCGGAGGATACATCGAGATCGGCAAAGTCCTCCCCGAGGGATTCGTTTTCTGCGAAGATCTTGCCTGTCCCCAGAGCTTTTTCAAGATGAAGGACGACTTTACCGAAGCTCCATTCGCTTTATACAAAGTCCTGAACCTGGACACCGACTTCGTCGGACACATGAACAACGTCGCCTATGTGAGAGCCTTCGCTAACTGCTTCTCCGCCGCGCAGTGGCGCGAAATGGATATAAAGGAGCTCGAGATCCACTTCCGCCAGCAGTGCTTTGAAGGCGACGTCCTGGACTTCACATCCCGCCCCGGCCCGGACGGCTATACCGAAGTCCTCGCCTCGGTCGGCGGCGCAACGAAAGCACTGCTGCGCTATAAATAGCACTTTCACGTTTTCAACACAAAACAAGACGATATTCTTCACCGAATGCCCCGAAAGCCTTAACTTTCGGGGTCTATTATTGCAGTTGGATAAAGGGACACTAATACTGAAAGGAGGAGATGGCGTGTTCACATTCAGAAGAAAAGAAAACAAATACCTCATCACCCCAAAGCAGCAGGAAGCCCTGTTCGCACTCATCGGAGAGCACTTCACGGACGATCCTTACGACGAGAGCACCGTGTGCAACATATACCTCGACAAGCCAAGCCACTTCCTGATCGGAGAATCGATAGACGTCACCGAGGAGGGCAGGCCATACAAGGAAAAGCTCAGGATCAGGACCTACGGGATACCGTCCGAAGACAGCAAGGTCTTCCTGGAACTGAAAAAGAAATATAAAGGCATAGTTTATAAACGCCGCATACAGACGACACCCGCGAAACTCGATGATTACCTGGATAGCGGCGTCTGCCCGGAAGAAAGCCAGATAATGCGGGAGATAGACTTCGCGATGAAGCGCTACGAGTGGCCGAAGCCCTCGATCATGATCTTCTACGAGAGGAAAGGGTACTTCGGCAAAGAAGACGATACGCTGCGCATCACCGTGGACAGGAACACGAGATACAGGACCGACGATCTCTCGTTCGAATACGGCTCCGGAGGAAGGCTGTTTTTCAGGGATGACACAAGGATACTCGAGATAAAGGCTGTAAACGCCTACCCGCTGTGGCTGGTGGAAGCATTAAACAGCCTGGGAATAAGAAAAAAGACATTCTCAAAAGTAGCTACGGCATTCAGGATGGATGCGGCATAATAAAAGGAGGAAACGATAATGGCAAATATATTCGGATCGATAATCGGAAGCAGCTTCACTCTTACGTCATTTCTGGTCTGCCTGGCGGCGGCGCTGGTGTGCGGGCTCATAACCTGCCTGGCCGCGTCCTACAGGACTGACGCTACCAAGAGCTACAGGACAAGCCTGCTGCTCATACCGATGATAGTCACCACGGTGATACTCATGGTCAACGGCAGCATAGGCACAGGCATCGCGGTGGCCGGCACTTTCTCGCTGGTGAAGTTCCGTTCGATCCCCGGAGACGCAAAGCAGATCGTGAGCATCTTCCTGGCGGTGGCTTCAGGCCTTGCCTGCGCGTGCGGCTACGTTGCACTGGCGATCCTGTTCACCATCATAGTTGCCGCGGTCATGTGCATCATAGCGACAGTGCCGATGTCGGACGACAGGAAACTCATGCTCCAGGTGCTGGTCCCGGAGAACCTCAACTACATGACGGAGTTCGACGATCTGTTCGCGAAATACACCAAAAGGCACGGGCTTTCCAAGGTCAAGACCACGCAGATGGGCAGCCTGTACAAACTTTACTATTCGATAGAGATGAACGACGGTTCTAAGATCAAGGAGTTCATGGACGAGATAAGATGCCGCAACGGCAATCTCGAAGTCATGATATGCAGCCTTGCGGAAAGCGCGTCGGAGCAGCTATAATAATCAGGGTATAAAAGGGGAGGAACATTTATGAAAAGAAAAGGGATAAGAAAACTCAAAGTCTTCATTGCGGCGGCGCTGAGCGTGTGCCTAGTCTTGGGTCTCAGCTCGTGCGCTTTCGACGAGATAGTGCTCGGTGGTCTTGAAAAAGAAGACCCGGGCGTCAGGGGAATAAGCGCTGAGCCCTCCGGCGGGATCAATTTGTCCGGAGGCGGAGCTTCTTCAGGGACGGCTTCAGGTTCAGGCTCGGGTGCAAACGTCAGGAACGCGCTTGAACTTAAGGGAACCACGATAAGCTCGGGGGGGAGCTATCTGCTCAGCGGTTCGTACAGCGGGATGATAACAGTCAATGCCAAAGGAGCGGACGTCACCCTGGTGCTGGACGGCGCGGACGTTAAGAACACAGAAGGCCCGGCGCTCTTCATACAAGCCGCTTCAAACGTCTATATCTACGCGAAAGAGGGAAGTCAGAACAGCTTCTCCGACGGCGGATCCTACGATCTGCAGATAGCGAATTCGACTCTCGATGCCTGCATCTTCAGCAAGGCGGACCTGTTCTTCGAGGGCAGCGGGTCGATAAGCGTGAAGGGCAATTACAAACACGGAATAGTAAGCAAGGACGACCTTGTCATAGACGGCTGCGATATCACCGTCAGCGCCGCAAAGTGCGGGCTGCAGGGCAAGGATTACGTTGAGATAAACGGCGGAAGCCTTGATATCACGGCAGGTTCGGACGGCATCAGGTCCACCAACGACGAGGATGCGGCCAAGGCGAACATAGTCATAAACGGCGGAGAGATAAAGATCGCTGCCGGAAACGACGGCATCCAGTCCGAGACCGCTCTTACGGTAAACGGCGGCAGCCTGGAAGTAACTACAGGCGGCGGTAGCGTGAACAAGCTTAGTTCTTCGTCCGAGTCCTACAAGGGTCTCAAGGCGCAGACCACGCTCACCGTTACCGGCGGTTCGATAAAGATCAGCTCGGCTGACGACTGCCTGCACAGCAACGGGAACCTCACCGTAAGCGGAGGAAAGCTGGAGCTTGCCTCCGGAGACGACGGCATGCACGCTGACAGCGATCTTGATATCAGCGGCGGCACCATAGACATCAGCAAGAGCTATGAAGGCATTGAAGCTGTGAACGTGTGCGTCAGCGGCGGTACCATCAATGTCAAGGCCAGTGACGACGGCCTGAACGGCGCAGGGGGCAAGGACTCCTCTTCGCTCAGCGGCAGGCCAGGTATGGGAAGGTTCTCTTCCAGCACCGGAAGCATTTCGGTCAGCGGCGGTACGCTGTACGTTGACGCGGCCGGAGACGGTCTTGATGCCAACGGAGACCTTACGATAAGCGGCGGCACACTCACGGTGGACGGCCCCAAATCAGGCCAGCCCAATTCGGCTCTTGACCATGACGGGTCGCTTACGATAAGCGGAGGCACTGTGCTTGCGTTCGGTTCTTCCGGCATGCTCGAGGCTGTAAGCTCAAGCAAGGGCCAGGCTTCGGTGTCGGCTAATATCAGCGGAAACGCAGGCGACAGGATAGTCATCGCGGACAGCAGCGGCAAAGAGATAATCAGCGCAACAGCTACAAAGAGCTTCCAGAACATAACGTTCACGGCTCCGGAGCTCCAGGTGGGCGGCAGCTGCAAGGTAACTGTTGGCAGTTCCACAGTAACGATAGATATCAGCAGCGCGGTCACCAACTACGGTTCCGGCGGCAGCAACTGGAGCTTCCCGGGCAGAGGCGGTCAGGGTGGAACAACACCCGGCGGCCAGGGCGGCCAGACCCCCGATGGCCAGGGCGGCAGCGATTGGAGCTTCCCCGGAGGCGGCCAGGGCGGTCAGACTCCTGACGGCGGCGGATGGAGCTTCCCGGGCGGAGGAAGTCAGGGTGGCGGAAACCAGGGCGGCGGACGCGGCAGGACCCCGTCCGACAGGAACGGAACAGGTCAGCCCCAGCAGACCGAGCCCGATACGGACAGCAGATCCAGACTGTAAAGTTTCATTCTTTCACAGTATACATTCCCACAAGAAAAGACCGGAGCTTGCCTCCGGCCTTTTCATTAATTGCTCTCTGTATTATCCGTGATCAGCTTCAGGCCTCTTGAGTACTTTGACCTGCTCTCGGGAACAAGCCCGTACTTTTCAGCGATCTTTTGACCGAGTTCCTTTACAGAATCCTCGTTCGGACCCGCGTAGTGCTCAAGCTCCATCTCCAGGATAGGACACGTGCCTGCGTCCGTGATGATCTTTCCTGTATCAAGGGCAAGCTCTATGATATTGCCCTCATACTCAAGGCGCCTGCGGCTCCTCGTGAACTCCATGGTCAGTATGGGCTTTAAAACGCTGCTTTTCGTGAGCCGCTTCAGCTCTTTATATGCCGAAGAGCCCTTGAATATCTGTATGTCCGGCGCCTCGCCGACCTTTTCCGGATCTATGGCTACGTTGATCTCCTCGCGCTTGTGAAGAGCCCCTTTGGTGCCGCCGCCCCATTTCACCGTGGCGAAAGCGGTGCTTCCCTCAGACCTTGCGCGAAGGGTGTAGTGCGCCTTTCTCAGCGACATCCTGTCTGTATCGTAATAGACAGCCAGAAAGGGCAGCCTCTCTGAAGACATCATATCGGAGATCTCCTCTAAGGCGCTGTCGTTCCATATGCTCTCAAGTGTTTCTTCTGACGCGAGCGCGTATTTTACTTCTACTTCCATGCTTTCCTCCGTTTTGTAAAACAGATTGCATATTAGCACGGACAAAGAGCGTTTGCAAGTTAAAAATTATCGTTGTTTTAGGTATACTGTTATGATATAATTCAAAAATGCCTTACAAGGTACATTATTTTAGGAGGATCATCAATGACACCCGTTTATGTCGGAAAAGAAAACAATCAGGTAAAGTTCACGATGGAATTTACCGCCGAAGAATTTGAAGCAGCAATTCAGAAAGCATATCTGAAGAACCGCGGCAAGATCACCGTGGCAGGCTTCCGCAAGGGCAAGGCTCCCAGAAAGATCATAGAAGCCAGATACGGATCCGGAATATTCTTCGACGACGCTATAGACAGCCTTCTCAACGAGAATTACAGCAAGTGCCTCGATGAATACAAGCTCGAGCCCATAGACAGGCCGAACGTGGATTTCGAAGAAGGCGTAAAGCTCGAGCAGGGCAAGGGCTTTAAGGTCACAGTCACCGTAGACGTACCGCCCGAGGTACAGCTCAAGGAGTATAAGGGCATCAAGGCCGAACGAGAGATCAGAAAGCTCGAAGGCACTGAAGTGGACAATCAGCTCAAGGCCCTTCAGAAGCGCAACGCCCGCATCATAGATTCCGACGAGCCCGCCAAGTTCGACGATACAGTCGTCCTGGACTACAAAGGCTTCGTGGGGGAAGAACAGTTCGAAGGCGGCACCGCCGAAGACCACTCCCTCGTCCTCGGTTCCAACACCTTCATCCCGGGCTTCGAGGCCCAGCTCGTAGGCGTAAAGAAGGGCGAATCCAAAGACGTAGTCGTAACCTTCCCCGAAGACTATCACGCTGAGAACCTCGCCGGCAAGGAAGCCGTCTTCAAGTGCACAGTCAAGGAAGTCAAGAAGGAAGAGCTTCCCGCTCTGGACGATGAGTTCGCAAAGGATGTCAGCGAGTTCGATACTCTCGAAGAGCTCAAGGCGGATATCCTTAAGAAGGCTCAGGAAAACATCGACAAGATCAACGAAGACGCCGCAAAGAACGCAGTCATGGACAAGCTCTGCGAGGCTAACCCCATAGACATCCCGGCCGTAATGGTAACAGACGAAGCCGAGCAGCTCTACAACCAGTTCGCTCAGCAGGTACAGATGCAGGGAATAGACATCAACATGTACTGCCAGTACATGGGCAGCTCTCCGGAAGAGCTCAAGAAGGGCTACGAGGAGCAGGCAAGGAAGAACGTTCACGGCAGGATGCTTCTTGAGGCCATCGCAAAGGCCGAGGATATCCAGGCTTCTGAAGAAGATGTCGACAAGGAACTGGCCAGCATAGCC
>CAMYWZ010000077.1 GCA_947302945.1 uncultured Bacillota bacterium | reverse complement strand
GAAGCCGAAGGTCATCTGGGTGAGGTCGTTGGTGCCGAAGCTGAAGAATTCGGCCTCCTTGGCGATCTCGTCCGCTGTGAGGGCAGCCCTGGGGATCTCGATCATGGTGCCGACCTTGTACTTCATGTCGGAGCCGGCTTCCTTGATGATCTTGTCCGCGGTCTTTACGACCACGTCCTTGACGTACTTGAGCTCCTTGACTTCGCCTACGAGCGGGATCATGATCTCCGGTACGAGCTTCCAGTCAGGGTGCTTCCTGTTGATGTTGAGTGCGGCCTTGATGACGGCCTCGGTCTGCATTTCGGCGATCTCCGGGTAGGTGACGGCCAGACGGCAGCCTCTGTGGCCCATCATCGGGTTGAACTCGTGGAGCGAGGAGATGAGGTCCTTGACCTGCTGTACTGTCTTGCCGACGTTCGCGGCAAGCTCTTCAATGTCCTTTTCCTCTGTGGGAACGAACTCGTGGAGAGGCGGATCCAGGTAGCGGATGGTGACGGAGTTGCCCTGCATCGCTTCGTAGATGCCCTCGAAGTCGCCCTGCTGCATGGGCTCTATCTTGGCCAGCGCAGCTTTGCGCTCTTCCACAGTGTCCGCGCATATCATTTCGCGGAAGGCCTTGATGCGGTCGCCCTCGAAGAACATGTGCTCTGTTCTTGTGAGGCCTACGCCCTGAGCGCCGAGCTCCAGAGCCTTTGCGGCATCCTTGGGGGTGTCGGCATTGGTGCGGACCTGAAGCCTTCTGTACTTGTCAGCCCAGCCCATGATGCGGCCGAACTCACCTGCGATCGTGGCATCCACCGTGGGGATGCTGCCCGCGTAGACGTTGCCTGTGGAACCATCCAGCGAGATCCAGTCGCCTTCTTTGTAGACTTTGCCGCCGAGCTCGAATTCCTTCTTCTCTTCGTGCATCTTGATGTCGCCGCAGCCGGAGACGCAGCATTCGCCCATGCCTCTGGCAACTACGGCGGCGTGGGAGGTCATGCCTCCGCGGACGGTGAGTATGCCCTGGGCGGCCTTCATGCCTTCGATGTCGTCCGGGGAAGTCTCGAGCCTTACGAGTATGACCTTGGCCTTCTTGTTCTTCTCAACGGCAGCCTTGGCGTCCGCGGCGGTGAATACGATCTGGCCGCAGGCGGCTCCCGGGGATGCGCCGAGGCCCTTGCCTATGGGCGTTGCGGCCTTAAGGGCGGCAGCGTCGAAAGTGGGGTGCAGCAGCGTGTCGAGGTTGCGCGGGTCGATCATCAGGACGGCCTGCTTTTCGTCTATCATGCCCTCATCCACGAGGTCGCATGCGATCTTGAGGGCAGCCTGTGCGGTGCGCTTGCCGTTTCTGGTCTGCAGCATGTAGAGCTCGCCGTGCTCGACGGTGAACTCCATGTCCTGCATGTCTCTGTAGTGCTCCTCGAGGGTGGTGCAGACTTCCTTGAACTTCTTGAAGGCCTTGGGGAACTTCTGCTCCATCTCGGTTATGTGCATCGGGGTGCGGACGCCGGCGACGACGTCTTCGCCCTGGGCGTTGGTGAGGAACTCGCCGAACAGGCCCTTGGCTCCGGTAGCCGGGTCCCTTGTGAAGGCTACGCCTGTGCCGCAGTCGTCGCCCATGTTGCCGAAGGCCATGGACTGGACGTTGACTGCAGTGCCCCAGGAATAGGGAATGTCGTTGTCCCTTCTGTAAACGTTGGCGCGGGGGTTGTCCCAGCTCCTGAAAACGGCCTTGATGGCGCCGTAGAGCTGCTCCTTGGGGTCGGAGGGGAAATCCGCCCCTATCTTGGCCTTGTACTCGTCCTTGAACTGGAAGGCCAGCTTCTTAAGGTCGTCAGCGGTGAGCTCTATGTCCTGGGTGACGCCCTTCTCTTCCTTCATCTTGTCTATGAGCTGCTCGAAGTACTTCTTGCCGACTTCCATTACGACGTCGGAGTACATCTGGATGAATCTCCTGTAGCAGTCCCAGGCCCAGCGCGGGTTGCCGGACTTTTCGGAGATGGCAGCCACCACTTCCTCGTTGAGGCCGAGGTTGAGTATGGTGTCCATCATGCCGGGCATGGAAGCCCTGGCGCCGGAACGTACCGATACCAGCAGCGGGTTCTTCTTGTCTCCGAACTTCTTCTTCGTGATCTTTTCCATCTTTACAATGTATTCATCGATCTGAGCGCGGATATCGGGCGCTATTTCCTTTCCGTCCTCATAGTATCTGGTGCAGGCTTCTGTAGTGATGGTGAAGCCCTGAGGCACCGGAAGACCGATGTTGGTCATCTCCGCGAGGTTGGCGCCTTTGCCGCCGAGCAGTTCTCTCATTTTGGCATTGCCTTCCGAGAACAGATATACGTATTTGTGAGCCATGATTTCTCCCTTCTTTATCTTAAACAATATTTCTGTACAAGTTTATCATCACCATTTCATCTGATCGACGTACTCGACCGAGCCGCCGCCGGTGAATTTTGATATGATGTCTTTTCTCTGATCCTGCCATTCCTGGCCGAGCATGTCGAAGCCGGCGGGAATGTTCTGGACCTGTATCTTTCCGTTGTTGACCAGCCTGCCGCCTTCGTTGTCCAGCCTTCCTCCGAAGCCCAGGAACATGACGCCCTCAACAGTGTAAGTGCCTTTGTTCTCCAAATGCTTTCCGCGCTCAAAGCTCTGGAAGCCGCCTTTGGCTATCGTGAACGTGCCGTTGTTGTAGATCTCGCTCATGCCTCCGACCCAGTAGCCGCCGTCTTCAACTATTATGACGCCGTCGTTGTATTCCTGCGCGCGGCATTCGACCCAGCCTTTGATGTGTATGGTGCCGTAGTTCCTGAGCTCGTGATCTCCGCCCGAGATGCCTACGTTCTTGGGGAGAGTGAATTCTTCTCCCGCCGGGATGGTGATGACGCTGCCGGGGGCGATGTCTATCTCATGACAGTTCTTGTCTGCTGCTGCAGCCTTCAGCTCTTCGTAGTTTTTGACTTCCGTCCCCGTGTAGACTATTTCGAAGCTTGCTCCCGCAAGCTGCTCTGCCAGCATTGAACCGCGCTCCAGCACCACAGTCTTGAGATTTGGCATGCTTTTGAGTTCCTCCGCGCCGGTCGCGGCCCATGCCTCTTCCAGATTGTTGTATGCGAGGTTGAGGTACTCAAGGCTCGTCAGCTGGCTTATACCGGCCAGGGAAAGCCCCTCTATGCCGCGGAACCTGGGATCGTTCTCGTCGTAGTGCTGATCGGAAAGATCCAGCTTTTTGAGCTTTTTAAGCGACAGCAGCTGGCTGATCTCGGTTACCGAATTTCCGGCAAGCGACAGCTCCTCCAGATTTGTAAGCTGCGCGAAGTCCGAAAGGTCGGTGAGAGTGCCGAGGGCTACCATCTTGTCCGCGACCGGAAGGTACAGACTTGAAAGGTCGCTCGCGGTATTGGCGACCGACTGGATGGCTCCGCCGGTCTCGAAGTTCTTTTCCAGAGAGTTTCCGTAAAGATAAACTTTCTTTATGGACGAGGCGCTGCCTGAAAGACCCAGCTGTCCGAGGGCTGAATCCTTGTCTATCCTGTCAGCCGCGAAGGGCTTTAAGGCTATGACCAGGACCGCCGCGACTACCACCACGAAAGCGCATATTGCTGCGATCAAAGTGTTCCTGGAGGCTTTTTTCTGCGCCGCGCTGACCTTAAGGCCCGAAAGCGCAGGGGAAGACTTGAGGGCTTTCAGGAAGCTGTCCTCATCATCGGACTCCTGCTTCAGGTGGCCCTGGGTAGTGCCTAAAAGCATGCTCATGCCCGGGGAGAGCTCCGGCATCTCAAGGAATACCGGCAGCAGATCCTTACCTGCCGCAGCCGCCCGGGAGACTGCCTCCTCAAGCCCGGGGGCGGATGCCGCGCTGATCACGGGAACGAACAGAGAGGCTTTGTCCAGTATCTTTTTTTCCTTTGCGCCAAACTCGGAAGCGAGGAAGACTTTTGCCTTTTCCGCTATTGCTTCCGCGGCTTTTTTCGCCTGAGCCTCGTCTTCCTTCCCGTAGGCTATGAATACGAAGGGATCCTTGTTGCCGCTGTAATTCTCCATATTTACCTCCTGACCGTAACTTCGATGCCCGCTTCCACGAGCGGCTTTATGCCGTCGACCATGTCGTAGCTGACATATACCTGCTTAAGGGCCGGACAGCCCGCAAGAACAGACAGATCCGTGCCCGCGGGAAGCTTTTCTATGACGAGAGTCTTAAGCTCAGAAAGCTTCCCGAGCGGCGTAAGGTCCGCGACAGGGTCTCCGGAAAGATCCAGATACTCCAGTTTCCCAAGGTTTTCGATGCCGGAGACGTCCGAAAGACTCTGGTTCACGAGCACCAGCTGGCTGATCTCCTTGTCCTCGAAATAGCTGAGTTTGTCTATGCTTCCTTTAGCGACAGGCTCCCCCGCTATGCTCCAGACGCTGCCGTCCCTTTTGATGGCAGAGGCTGAAGACACGATCTTGTTTCCGCAAATGTAAACGTATTCGCTGTTTAAGCTCTTAAGCAGTATCTCCATGGAAAGTCCGTCGCTGAACGTGGTGATCGAAACTTCTCCTTCATCGCCCGTGGTGACCGTCTGCTTTGTGATGCCTTTACCTGAAAACCAGCCGTTCATGCTGCCCACGACGTAAACCGCGAGCCCGGCCAGGAGCACCAGCGCCACCATGGACACGACGAACCACTTGTTGAGCTTCTTCTTTCCCTTGTATTCCGTTTTTTCGTAGCCGCTTAAGCCGTCGCCTATGAGCGACGGGTCCAGCAGCGCCGCTATCTCGTCCGCGGTCTGCTCCGCATTGCCGTACCGGACCTCGTCCACGACGGAAAGCTGCATGGCAATGTCTTCCGGAACCGGCGAGTCATCCAGATAGACTGCGATCATGCGCTTTTTCTGCGCCACGGCGTAGTTGATCTCCCTGCGGCAGTTCTGTGAAGCCGCTGCTGCTGCCGACACGAAAACAAGCACCACGGAGGAACCCAGAAGCTTAGCCGCGACCATCTGGGGCCAGTTGGCTCCGACTTCTATGCCCTCATCGTACCAGATGCGGAAAAGCCTTTCGTGGATCAGCTTTATGATGCCGAAAACCTTCTCGTCATCCTTGTGGGCGTAGCTTATGAATACGTAAGGGTCCTGCCCTTTGTATGAATGAAATGGGAGCTGTCTCGGCATGTCGTTTCCTCTGAAAAAGCGCTTGTCCTGCACTTTTCATTATAATCTATGCTTAAAATAATCGCAAGGATAAACGGCGCATGAAAGGCAAATGAAAAGACCGCAGAAGCTTCGCGGTCTTTTCGTGTTTTTATGGTTTTCACGAGGAACGAAATACGTCTTATTTGGCCTTCTTTTCGCCCTTGTTCTCCTTGAAGTAGTCGCGGACAAGCTTGATGATGACCGGGCTTAAGGTCAGGATGGCGATCAGGTTGGGGATGGCCATGAAGCCGTTGAGCGCATCAGCAAGGTTCCAGGCGTCGGACAGGGACATCGTGGCGCCGATGATGGCGAAGAGCACGAATACTATCTTGTAGCCGAAGCTGGCCTTGGTGCCGAAGAGGTACTCGAAGCAGCGTGTGCCGTAGAGGCTCCAGCTGAGAACTGTGGACAGAGCGAAGAGAGAGAGGCACAGGGCCAGGATGATGGAACCTACGCTTCCGCCGAGGACGGAGCTTAAGGAAGCGGAGACTATGGAAGCGCCGCCGCTGGTTCCCCAGGCGATCTGGTTGCCGCCGGAGCAGTAGCAGCAGAGCACTGTCAGAGCGGTGAGCGTGCAGATGACTATGGTGTCCATGAAGACTTCGAAGATTCCGAAGAAGCCCTGCTTTACAGGATCGGTCTCGCTGGTGGCTGCGTGAGCCATGGGGGCGGAGCCGAGGCCTGCCTCGTTGGAGAAGCAGCCGCGGGCTATGCCCTTGGTGATGGAGGTGGAGATCGTGATACCGAACGCGCCGCCCAGAGCAACTTCAGCATTGAAGGCG
>CAMYWZ010000076.1 GCA_947302945.1 uncultured Bacillota bacterium | reverse complement strand
GGGCCATTAACAATTGTGCCTGAGGATCCTCACTGGGAACATCAGGTAAACCTGCCGCAGCCTGATGGGAGTATTACAAAGACTGTCCTGGGCGTAAAAACCCCTTTGCGTGCCGGACAGTTCAAAATTGTACGCAGCTGGGTCGGCTCGGACTTCGATCCTGTCCCAGGTCTCGGTCCTGACCCAGGTCTCTGTCCTGACCCAGGTCTCGGTCCTGACCCAGGTCCCGTTCCTGACCCGGGTCCCTTGCCCTAGCCATTCGGGGACAGGTCCCGGCGGCTCATTCACAGATCATAAGCTTATGACCGCAATACGGTCACTAAAAAACAGGATCAGTATCCTGCGAAGGAAAGAAAAGAACATGGCAAAATACTCTGAACAGGACCTGAAACACGCAGCGCAGCTGCGGGAGGAGATCCACAGGCAGGCTCTTGAGATCGTTCAGAAAACGCGCCCTGAGATCACGGAGGTGATCGACCGTCATCCGGTCGAAGATTATTTTCAGGAACACTGGGACTATCCCGGAATGGAGTACACCGTCGTAGCTATCCCCTACGGATACAAAAGCCGCAAGGAGTTCGTAGACTCCATCGTGAGCAATACGCTCTCCGGGAGGATACCCGAAGAGGATTATCCATACACACAGCAGCTGCGGAAAATGGCAAAAGCGGATCCCAACCGAAAAAAGCAGGCAAATCAGCTTAACGCAAAACCTGCCGGCTATGAAGAACTGTTCGTGGTGGAGATCGACCGGAAAAACAAAAGCTTCCGCGCTGTCGGAAAGGATTCCGCAGGGCGTTATATTCTTGAACACTATGCGGAATACAATATCGGAGGCGCTACAGGCTCTTCCGGCGCCTATTATGTTCTGTCCGATCTGGAATTCGGCCGCTACGCAAGGCTGGCACTTTTGAACGGGCAGCTCAAAGAGGCGGATTATTTCCGCCTGACCAGTTCTACTTCAACGGGTCTGTTTTGAGCTCTTCTCCGCTCTGACCATGGTTCAACGCGTAGTTTCTGGCATACGCCTTTGCGTTCCACTGGTTCCAGGAAGCATCTGTACCGACACGGGCTAACAGCTTGAGAGTACCGTCTTCGTAGACTTCCCAGCCGCGCCAGCTGCTGTAGTAGATGGCCCCGCCGGCGACTGCATCAAGCAGTTCGTCGGGAAGCTCCACTCCCTCATCGTTGAGCATCTTTAAAAGCGCGTCGGTATCCTTGCATTCCAGCGCTTTTTCTCTTTGCTCGTCAGTCAGTTTTTCGAATACTCCGTCGAGCAGCTTTGCATACTTGTTTTCTTCCATGACAATGATCCTTTCTGTATCCGCTTACTGATGTATGTACATTCTGGTCATGTCGGGTTCTCCGTCACCCTGGACCATGCAGAGAAAGTCCCAGCCGTACCTTTCATAAAAGCCGGTATGGTCTGTGACGAGATATACGGGCGAAATGCCTTTGGACCTGAGGTCCTCCACAGCTTTATCAAGCAGCTGCCCCGCTATGCCTTTTTTGCGGAAGCCCTCTTCGGTGAATACCGCGCAGACGTTAGGCGTAAGGTCCTTACGGTCATGGAAGTCGTTTTCTATGACACCCAGGCCGCCGACTATGGCTCCTTCATGCAGGCATAGGTACCAGCCGTATTCCGTTTCACCGGACAAATAGGCGTCCATGCACTCCAGATAAGCCTCCGCAGGGACGCCCCATTTGCTGTGGAACCATTCAGCCGCAGCGTTTTTAAGCTGCGGTTCTTCTCTTAAAGTTATGTATGTGTATATCTCCATATGTTCTATCAGGTCAGGCTGTTTCGAAGACCATGTCAGTGAGCGCGTGCCCTATTATCTCCTTCGGGTCGGAATCGGGCCTGATCCAGTCCGCTATGAGGCCTTCCGGCAGGATCAGGGGCATGCGGTCGTGGATGAAGCTGATGCTCTCCGCGGGCGGCCTTGTGAGCACCGCGAAATGCGGAAAGCTGTTCTCCATGCGGTACAGTCCGGCAAGGTAGGTCCTGTCCATACCGGCGGGCTGTATCGAGTATTTCTGCCCTGTTTTGGTCTTTCCGTCCGGCGAGGTTAGGTGCTCCCACTCATAGTACCACGAGGCGGGTATGACGCAGCGGTGCGAGGCCCAGGCGTCTTTGAACATGGGCTTTTCCGCGGCCGTTTCGGTGCGCGCGTTGACGACCAGGCTGCCGGTCTTTGCGCGGAAACCCCAGAACATCAGGAATGCTATGGGTTTTCCGCTTTTGCCCGAGGCAATGACGGGGACGTTGGTGCCGGGGGATATCTCCCCTTCGAGCTGCACCTTTCCCTCGCTGATCTTAAGGCGGCTGTTGGTGGTGGTCCTGTGCGCCTGCCTTGCAAGCTGTGCGAAGTATCCGTTAGGTTCTACAAAGTATCTGCAGCACATCTGCCAAAAGCCCTACTCCACTATGGTGATCCTTCCCTCTCCGGCGGGATCTGCATAGCCTGTTCCTATCCTGCCGCCAAGAGTCTCAACTATGTAATCTATGAGAAGCTGGTTATCTAACTGAGAGCCGTTCTGAAGGACCTTGCAGCCTTTAAACGCCGCCTGTCCGTCTCCGAACGACAGCAATATGTAGCCTATGCTGGCCACTGTGTAAGTCTTTGCCGGATCAAGTGGCTGTCCGCCTATCGTGACGTCCTTTACTCTCCTCTCGCCTGCAACTCCCGCGAACATTCCTATCTCATCCGTGATGCAGCTGCCGGGTACGGACACGTCTATGGTATAGCAAAGGCCGGAGACTTGAAGGAATCCGCCGCTTTCTCCGGGGAGACCCTTGGCTCCCCACTCGAGCGCGTTGAGTATCTGTTCTCCCGTTGTCTCTACCACACAGAGGGTGTTTCCGAACGGGAAGACGTTGATGATGTCTTCGTAGGTAATGTCGCCCTTTGCGATGTTCTTCCTTACTCCGCCGCCGTTGATGAGGCCTACATCCGCGTTTCCTGCGGATCTTAAGGCGTCTGCGCACAGGTCGCCGAGGTTGGTCTCAGCTCTTCTGACCATCCTGATGGGATTGCCTGAATTATCCTTTGCGACAGCATCGTAGATCGTAAGTTCAACATCGGTATGCGCCACGACCTTATTCAGGAGCGCGGCAAGCTCTGCTCTCGCACCGTCCACTGCCTTGGCAGCTTCGTTGTCTATGCCGAAGAGCTCCTGGGCGCAGGTGTCGTTGGGCCAGCTCCAGATGCCGGTCTCCGCGACCTTGCCGTCTTTTGTGATGCGGCTGTACCCTATGCAGTTGAGCTTGGTGCCGCAGGCGGAACGGGTGACGTTTTTGCCGTCCTTATCCTTCATGACGATCTGGTCCGAATCGTGGCTGTGGCCGTCAAACATAACGTCTATGCCTGAGGTATGCTCTATGACATCCGCGTAAGTCCAGGGGGCTGACTCCGCGTCCATGCCGAGGTGTCCGAGAACATATACGAGTTCCGCGCCTTCTCTTCTTGCGGCGTCCACCGAATCCTGCACTGCCTTATACAGCGCTTCCCCTGTGGCATCCTGCATGAAACCATATATGTACTCTCCCTTTTCGTTCTGGAAGAACTCCGGCGTGGAATCAAGTATGGTCGTAGGAGTGGTGACTCCGACAAATGCTATCTTGTGCCCTGCTGCATTCAGGATGACGTAAGGCTCAAAGACCAGCGACCCCTGCTTGTTGAAATTGCAGCTGATATAAGTGAAATCCGCCATTCCGGCAAGTTCGAAGAACCTGTCCATGCCGTAGTCGAAATCGTGGTTGCCCGGTATTGCAATGTCGTAATCCAGGGTGTTCATGAGCTTCACTATAGTCTCGCCTTTAGTGAGGGTGCCTACAGAGTCGCCCTGGAAGGCATCGCCGTCATCGACGAGTATGGTGGTGTAGCCCTGAGCCTCGAGCGAGCTGCGTATCTGCATGAGGCCTGCGTAGCCGAAGCCCTGGTCCATGCCGCAGTGGACGTCGCTGGTGTAGAGTATGTATATCTCTCCGTTCTTTTCAACTGGCGCGTCGTTTCCGGCGGGAACCGTGTTCGCGGCGTTTTCCGTATTGGTGTTTACAGAATTATTCGTACTGTTCGCGGGTCCGCAGGCCGCAAAAATCATAACCAGCGCAAGCGCAACGCAAAGAAGAGCACTTCTTTTAAGCTTCATATCAATATCTCCCGTAAATCAAATATAATATGCTTATTATATCAGATTATTATATCACAATCGGCCGCTTGTGAACAATGCCGGACAATAAAAAAGCAGAGGATGCTTTTATGCACCCTCTGCCTTAAAGTTTGCTTTACGCGAGCATGGTCTTTCCGAGACCGCCCCACTTCTCCTGGAAGATCTCCTTGGGCATCTCTTTAAGATCCTTGGAGATGGCAGGCCTGAATCCCATCTTGGCGATGACGTCCTTTTCGACGTCGAGACCGGGGGCCACTTCGATGAGAGTGAGAGTGTGGTCGATGAGCTTGAAGACGGCCTTCTCGGTGATGTACAGGACTTCCTGATAGTCGGGAGCGTACTTTCCGGAGAAGGTGATCTGGCTTACGTGCTCGAGGAACTTCGGGAACTCCTTCTGGGCCTTCTTGTTGTAGCCGGTGAGTGTTCCTACGAAGATGACCTTCTTGGTAGCCGCGGTGATGTCGATGAATCCGCCGGGGCCGGTGAGCCTGGAACCCATTCTGGAAACGTTGTTGTTTCCGTCCTTGTCGATCTCGCCTATGCCCAGGCAGGTGACGTCGAGTCCGCCGCCGGAGATGAAGTCGAACATCTCGTGCGGGGAGATGATGGCTTCGGGGTTATAAGCGGAGCCGAAGGAAGGCAGTGCGGAAGGAACGCCGCCTACCATGCCTGACTCTGTGCTCATGATGATGTCGTTGGTGAAGCCTTCCTCGTTGATGACGCGTGCCATCTCAGCAGGCATGCCTACGCCGAGGTTTACTATGTTGCCCTTGCGCAGCTCCATAGCGGCCCTTCTGAGGATGATCTTGCGGTCGTCGAAGGGCAGCGGAGTGATGGCGTTGAGCGGCTTTCTGATCTGGCCGGAGAATGCGGGTTCCCAATAATCTCCCTCTGCCTGCCAGCAGTGCTTGGGATCGTCGTCCCATACAACGTAGTCTACGAGGTTGCAGGGGATCTTGATGTCCTTGGGGTTGAGGGTCTCTTTCTTTGCGAGATACTCTACCTGGACTATTACGATGCCGCCGCAGTGCTTGACAGCGTTAGCGACTACAAAGCCTTCGTTTATAACGGATTCGTGAGCGAAGGAGATGTTGCCGTTCTCGTCCGCGATGGTGCCCCTGAGGAGCGCTACGTCTACCTTGAACGTTGGATAGAACAGGTATTCCTCGCCGCCGAACTCTATGAGTTTTACGACTTCGTCCTTGGAATTGCGGGCTGCGTCGTTCATGCGGCCGCCTTCTACCCTGGGGTCTACGAAGGTGCCCAGACCGGTCTTGGTGATGAGACCCGGACGGCCTGCGCCTATCTCTCTCCAGAGGTTGATGATGACACCCTGAGGCAGGCAGTAGCTCTCGAGCTGGTTTGCTCTGGCCTGATCGCAGAGGGAGAACGCGCTTCCGATGTGGGCGGAAGTCCACTTGGTGACAAGGCCGGGACCTGCTTCGCCCAGACGCGTCATGCCGCGTGCGCCGTGCTCCGTGTCGGGGCCTTCGGGACGCTTGTTCCTGTTCCAGCCTATGAAGCCGTTGCCGTAGCCCCAGTCTCCCAGAGCCGAGCCCTGCTTGATGTTAAGGCCGCAGGGATGTCCTGTTTCCTTGAAGTTGTCTCTGATCGCGCAGGCTATACCTTCAGGCCAGCCTGAAAGACCCATGCCGGCTACGCCTACTGTGGCGCCGTCCGGGATGAGCTTTGCAGCTTCCTGAGCTGTGATGAATTTTGCCATTTGATTCCTCCTTGATTAATTTATTTTGGTTGTCAGCCTATTTTAA
>CAMYWZ010000075.1 GCA_947302945.1 uncultured Bacillota bacterium | reverse complement strand
CAGACTGGCCATCACCGCAGTACGCATAGTTGTTTACATAATCATAGTTCCTGTTATTTACAAATCGGTCAAGAAAGTAGCTAAGTAAGATCATCGATCGGAGAGTATCAAAATGACTAAAGATGAAGCTATAGGCTATATAGAAAGTTACGGCTGGAGCACCACAAGGCTCGGGCTTGAAAGGACAAGAGAACTTCTTCACAGGCTGGGAGATCCCCAGAAGAAGCTCAAGTTCATACACGTGGCCGGAAGCAACGGCAAGGGCAGCACCTGCGCCATGCTGGACAGCATATTCCGCTATGCCGGATACAACGTAGGCATGTACATCTCCCCGTATATCCAGGAGTTCTCCGAAAGGATACAGCTCAACGGAGAATATATAGAAGGGGACGCTCTGGCAAGGCTCACGGAGCTCGTCATGAAGGAAGCTGAACAGATGGAGGACCACCCCAGCCAGTTCGAGCTCGTGACAGCCATAGGCATGCTCTACTTCCTTGAAAAGAAAGCGGACCTCGTGGTCCTTGAAGTGGGCATGGGCGGCTCTTTAGACAGCACCAACGTCATCGATCCTCCGGAAGTCGCGGTCATCACCAATATAGGTCTGGAGCACACCGAATACCTCGGAAACACCGTGGAAGAGATCGCCGCCACCAAGGCCGGCATCATAAAGACAGGCTGCAACGCGGTCTGCTACGACGGACTTCCTTCTGTCACCGCTGTGGTAAAATCCGTCTGCGACGAAAAGCACGTTCCGCTCAAATGCGTTGATTTTTCAAAGCTCAAGCTCATCTCCTCGGATCTTTCCGGCCAGCACTTCATCTGGGACGGCACAGAGTACGAGCTCGCCCTCCTCGGAGAGCACCAGCTCCACAACGCCGCTACAGTATTCAACGTCGTGGAAGCCATGCGCGAGAGGGGCTGGAAGGTCCCGCAGCAGGCTGTCATAGACGGCATGAGGGACGTCAGATGGCCCGCCAGGCTGGAGATACTCGGCAGAAAGCCTCTCTTCATCCTTGACGGCGGCCACAACCCGCAGTGCGCGGAAGCCCTTGCAACAAGCCTTAAGCAGCTGCTGCATGGTCAGAAAGTGGTCTTCCTTCTCGGCGTACTCGCGGACAAGGACTACCCGACCATGATGCAGATGATGTTCCCCTACGCAAAGGAATTCGTCTGCCTCACACCGGTAAGCAACAGAGCGCTTCCTGCCCACAAGCTGGCTAAGTTCTTCAAGGATCACGGTTTCGACGCCAAGTACTGCAAAACCTATCCCAACGGCATAAAGAAAGCCATAAAGGATGCCGGAAAAGACGGCATAGTAGTAGGGTTCGGCTCTCTGTACATGGCAGGAAACATCCGTACCGAATACTCTCTGATGTTCGGAAAGTAGCATGAAATTCACCATCTCAAGGGAAAAAGAATTCTATAAGACAGTACGCGTCATAGCTGTGCCCATCATAGCACAGCAGCGCATCATGGTGGGCGTCAACGTCATGGACACCATCATGGTGGCGCGCCTCGGGGAAGGACAGATCGCAGGTTCCTCGCTTGCCAACCAGTTCATAAGCATCTATCAGATCATGACTCTTGGCATAGGCGTAGGAGCCACCGTCCTTACCGCAAGGTACTGGGGAGCCGGCAGGGTGGACCTTTTAAGGAAGGCCGTCACCATCATGCTGCGCATATCCCTCTGTCTTGCCGTAGTATTCTGCCTTGCGTCATTCTTCGCCCCGCAGTTCATCATGTCCATATACACGGACGAAGCGGAAGTCATCGCAGAAGGCGCGCGCTACCTTAAGTGGTCTTCATTCGCGTTTTTCCTCACAGGCATAACCATGCCCCTTACGCAGGTCCTCAGGAGCTTCGGCGTCACGAAAGTGTCGCTGTACGGGTCCATAGGGGCATTCTTTATCAACATATTCTTTAATTATGTACTGATATTCGGAAAGCTCGGATTCCCGAGGATGGAGATAGCCGGCGCTGCCCTCGGCACCATGATAGCAAGGGTGTTCGAGTTCTGCGTTGTCGGTACGTATTTCTTCATCAAAGATACCAAGATAGGATTTAAGATCAGGGATATATTCAGCCCCTGCGGGGATCTCGTCAAGGTATACTTCTCGCTCTGCGTGCCGCCCATACTTTCGGACTTCCTGCTTTCGCTGGGAAACAATGTGGTTTCGGTCGTCATGGGACACATTGGCGGTTCGTTCGTAGCGGCCAACGCGGTCACCGCAGTCGTAATGAGGATGATAACCGTCTTCTCCGGCGGTCTTTCCACCGCGGCCTGCATCATCACCGGTCAGAACCTCGGCAAGGGCGAATTCGACAAGATGCGCGAGCAGGGCAATTCGTTCCTGCTGATAGGGGCAGGCATAGGCGCCGTAGGAGCCGTCATCATATGGATCATCTCGCCCTATATGATAGCTTACTACAAGCTTACGCCTGAAACTGCCGCTCTCGCGGAGCAGATGATGAACGCCCTGTACATAATCCTGATCTTCCAGTGCATAAACGGCATACTCACCAAAGGTGTGCTGCGCGGAGGAGGGGACACCAAGTTCCTGCTGATCGCGGACATTCTGTTCCTGTGGGTGCTCTCCATACCCGTGGGTTATTTATGCGGTCTGGTCCTGCACACCCCGGCGTTCTGGACTTACATAGCGCTCAAGCTGGACCAGATAGTGAAGGCATTCTGGTGCATCACAAGGCTTTGGTCCGATAAATGGATAAAAAGAGTAGGCGTTGAAAAACAGGCGGAAAAAGGCTGAGGAAACTCAGTCTTTTCTGCTCAAACAGGAGGTTTTCATGATGAAACGCAATGCCATCAGAGCATTATCGCTGATCGTGGCGCTGTGCATGCTGTTCTCGTTTGCGGGATGCACCCAGGCAGTCACGAACAACACTGCCAACAGCGGAGGCCAGGGCAGGCGGCGTCGTAAACGGTGCGGGCAACACGGCCGAGGAGACCACCGTCGGAAGGTCTTCCTATGAGGACACTTCAAGCATCGATGTGGATATCCCCGAAGGCGGCGGAGGAGTTGCCATGTCCGGTCCTGTTCAGGGCGCGGCGGGCGTCAACAACCAGCAGCTCATCCAAAGCAGCAGCCCGGCAAGCAATAGCACAGTAAACATCAACGCAGGAAACAACAATGCGGCAAATAGCAACGCTGCAAACAACACCCAGAACAATGCCGAGCAGTCGTCAATGCCCAAACAGCTCACGATAGAGGACATCCAGGCCATGAACACCAGCACGGTCGTGGATATCTACAATAACAACGGGTATCTGTCCACGCTCGTCGGCAAGTTCTACGAAGAGAAAGTAAACAGCGTGGAGGACGCGGTCGAGTCCATCAAAGGCCTTGCGGTGCTCCTGGGCCTTACCAAAGGCTGCGAATTCTTTGCGGTCTACGCGGAGAAGGACAACGACGGCTACACCTATTACACTCTGCAGCAGCGCTACGGCGGCCTCACGCTGCAGTATTCCACGATGCGAATAGTCATAGACCCGGACGGGTACACGGCGGGCCTCACTTCGTCATTCCAGCCCAACGTGGGAACGGCTCCAAAGGAGGATGCCATAAGCAAGACAGAGGCTGAAAACATCGTAAAGCAGCGGTATTCCAGCCTTAACCTCAGGTATTTCGAGGACTATACCATACGCCTTGCGGCAACGTTCAACAACGTCGTCTACAACTGCTGGGTCGTCTATACGGATAACCCGGATGCCAGCGCGTCGTTTGACATGCCTTACGTGGAGCATTACATCGCTTCTTCGGACGGCACCTACCTTACCGCGATCCCGGCCAACACCTTCGCGGATTCCAACAGGAACATCATGAACACCGATGGCTACTTCGAAGGCCTCACTGTTCAGCAAGTGACCAAGACCGTCGCGATGGCCGACGGTTCCGCGAAGACTGTCACCGTCCCTGTTTCCAGGAACAGCAAGGACGGAAAGTACTACCTGATCGACCCGGAAAGGAAGATAGCTGTCGCCCAGTTCAAGGACTTTTATTACAACGGGATCGTGAACATGGTTTCCGGCAGCACCCCGGACGGCTGGACGGACAACAACATCCTCGCTTACGACAACTACATCAAAGCTTACGATTTCTACGATGAGCGCGGCATACACTCGATCGATGGCTTCAACGTTCCCATCCTCGTTACCGTCGGCTACTGCGATGAGCAAGGCAACCCCGTTGACAATGCCTGCTTCTACGGCATCAATCAGGGCTTTGCATGCTTTGCCGCTTCCGATGCCAACCGCTACAGCGACTGTCTGGACGTCGTGGCTCACGAATTCACCCACGGCGTAACGCGCTCTTCCATGCAGGGCACGGCTTACCGCAACGAGACAGGCGCCATCAACGAGTCGTATTCGGATATCATGGGCAACCTCTGCGAAATGATCTGCAACGAGACCGCGGACAGGAGCTGGCTCATAGCTGAAAACAGCGGCGCCGTCATGAGGGATATGGGCAATCCCAACAACCACTCGCAGCCCGGATACGTAGGTGACATTTACTATGTTCCGTCGGTGCTTACTCCGGACGTCAACTACAACGACAACGGCGGAGTTCACATCAATAACTCGCTGATAGGGCATATGGCCTACCTCCTCGATAAGGCCGGCATGACCATGGACGAGCAGTTCTCGATGTGGGCCACTTCCATAGAGCTCATGACCCCGATGTCGGACTACATGGACCTTCACGGCATACTGCTGTTCTCGCTGAAGATCAACGGAATGCTGCAGAAATACGGCATGACGCTCAACAAGGCTTTCGCGGACGCAGGTCTTAACGATAACTGGGACAGCAGCTACCTCACTGCCACCAAGGATGGTTACGGAAGGGTGCAGTTCAGCACAGACGGATACATTGCGGGCCTTGCAAGCATCGTGCTCTTCGCTGACACCTCCGGTCAGGTCGTTTCGACAAGCTATCCGGACAAGAACGGCGTCGTCAGCACTCTTCTTCCCGAAGGCACCTACATCGCCCAGATCCAGATCGTAGAAAACGATCAGGCCTCGGCGTACAATTACACCGGCTACGGGTGGAGCAGCGGCGGCCAGTTCGGAGGCTTTAACATAAGCGCGGGCCAGACCACGAAGATCACTTCGATCAACAGCGGCAAGGCCGTAAGTACAGGCTCCGGCGGTTCGGGTGGAACCCAGCAGCCGCAGGAACCTGTCCCGGACCAGACTCAAAGCAGCGGCCTTACTTTGTCCACCTACAACGGCGGCTACTTCAGCATGCTGATCCCGCAGGGCTGGAGGGTGGAGGTCTCAGGCGCGTTCGCCGGCATCTGCTACAAGGTCTACGACCCGAACAACCCCGCAAGGCAGTTCTTCTTCTACGGCGCTTTGGCACCCTATCATAAGAGCGAAGCGGCGAGGAGGGTCCTCTCCGCCTACGATGCCACGGGCCTTATCGCCAACGGCCCGGTCCTCACCGAGGCTTCGGTCAAGGGCCAGACTGACTGCTGGCAGTACTGCATCAACTACCAGAACAGGTACGAGGGCAGGGCGCTGTTCACCACGCTCAACAACATCAACATGGTCGCGAGGGCCAGGTTCCAGGGCCCGTACTCGGCGTACAGCGGAGCTTCCGAGACTGTCGGCGCTGCCGTCTGCAGCACCGATACCGGTACCCAGTGCGTCCTGCTGATCGCGTCTTCGCTGGTCGATACCGATATCTACGGATACATGGGCGGATACTGGTACTACACGGCTTTCAATACCGTCGGCGTGCTCTGCCCGATCAACGAGTTTGATACCTTGTATCAGGACATGCTGAAGTGCGTCGGCAGCCTGCAGTTTACAGAGGACTACATAAGGATGTCACAGAGCAGCTCTCTGCCGCTGGCTGAAAACGGCCTGATCACCTACAACTTCGGGCTCATCACGAATGCCATGGACTCCCTGTACCAGCAAGTCAAGTGACCGCCTC
>CAMYWZ010000074.1 GCA_947302945.1 uncultured Bacillota bacterium | reverse complement strand
TCATCGGTATCTCCGGCGGTAAGGACAGTTCCATACCCGCCGCGCTCTGCGTGGAAGCCCTCGGCAAAGACCGCGTAATAGGCGTACTGATGCCCAACGGAGAGCAGGCAGACATAGACATGGCAAAGCTCCTGGTAAAGCACCTCGATATCAAGCACTTCATAGTTAATATCAAGGACGCAGTGGACGGAGTCACCAAAGCGATACCTTTCGAGCTCTCGGAGCAGAGCCGCATCAACCTTCCGCCGCGCATACGCATGTCAACGCTCTACGCGGTCTCACAGAGCAACAACGGCAGGGTAGCCAACACCTGCAATCTCTCTGAGGACTGGGTAGGCTACTCCACACGCTATGGCGACGCTGCCGGCGATTTCGCTCCCGTCAGCCACCTTACGGTGCAGGAGATGAGGGCGATCGGCAGAGTGCTCGGTCTTCCGAAAGTCCTGGTCGAAAAGACCCCCTCGGACGGCCTCTGCGGCCTTACAGACGAGGATAAGCTCGGCTTCACCTACGCGGAGCTGGACCGCTACATACGCGAAGGCGTCATAGAGGATCAGGAGAAGAAGGCCCGCATAGACAGGCTCCACAAACTGAACCTCTTCAAGCTCAGGCTCATGCCCTCGTTCGACCCGGGCATACCAACAGCCATACCGGAGGAATGATATGGATAAAAAACCGTTCCGTCTTGGCATCATAATAGGCAGGTTCCAGGTCTTCCACACGGGGCACGTCTACATGATAGACAAGGCCCTGCAGCTGTGCGAAGAGGTCGGCCTGTTCATAGGATCCTCGCAGGAACACGGCACCAACAAGAACCCCTTCACCTACGAGACCAGAAAAGAGCTGATCGAGACGGTCTGCGGGGACCGCATCAAGGTGTATCCGCTCCCGGACATAGGCGTCGGCAACAATTCCCGCTGGGGAGACTACGTCATAGAGAACGTCGAAAAGCGCTTCGGCACCGATCCGGACCTCTTCATTTCAGGCAAGGAGCAGCGCCGCATAGACTGGTTCGACAGCGTAAAAGGCGTAACGATCTCGGAGCTTTACGTGCCCAAAACCATTGAAATTTCGGCCACACAGATGCGCCGCTTCATGCTGGAGGGCGATAAGGACTCCTGGATGCGCTACACCGATCCCGCGCTCCGGGACCGCTTCGAAGACCTCCGCAAGGAAGTCCTCGCTTCACACGAAAACCAATTCACAAGCAGCATATAACAGCGAAAGGAAACAAGAAATGAAACTCGATCCCATAGTCATATCGCTTCTCGATACCGACCTCTACAAGTTCAACATGAACCAGGTCATCTTCCACAAGCACACCAACCTGATGGGCCAGTACTACTTCAAGTGCCGCAACAAGGACATAGTTTTCACCGAAGAGATGGTAAGCGAGATACGCTCCCAGGTGGACCACCTCTGCAGCCTGCGCTTTAAGAACGAAGAGCTGGATTACCTCCGCAGCATACGTTTTATCAAGGACGACTATGTGGAATTCATGCGCCTGTGGCATCCGATGAGGGACTACGTCAAGATCAAGCTCCTCCCCGGCGGCGAGCTCCAGGTCATCGTGGACGGCCCGCTGTTTTCCGCAATGCAGTTCGAGATATACCTGCTCGAGATCATCAACGAGGTCTACTTCCGCTTCCAGTACGATTACAACACGCTTTTAAAGTCCGCCGAAGAAAAGCTGGACGCCAAGATCAAGGCTTTCAACGACGGCACCTACACCTTCAAATTCGCGGAATTCGGCTGCAGGAGAAGGCTCTCGCGCGAGTGGGAAGGCGTCGTCATCGAAAGGCTCTGCAGGGAGACCAGGAACTGCGTCGGAACGTCAAACGTGTTCTACGCGAAGAAGTTCAATGTGCTCCCCATAGGTACCTACGCTCACGAATTCGTGCAAATGTACCAGGGGATCCCATCCATACCCCTTGCTTTCACCAACCACTTCGCGATGCAGGACTGGTACGACGAGTACAAGGGCGATAACGGAACCGCTCTTTCCGACACCGTCACCACAGACCTGTTCCTTCTGGATTTCGACCGCTCCATGGTCAACAACTACACCGGCGTCCGCCACGACAGCGGAGACCCGTACGTCTGGGGCGAAAAGATCATAAACCATTATAAAAGCTACGGCGTGGACCCGAAGACCAAGACTCTTCTGTTCTCCGACAGCCTCGATTTCGACAGGGCCCAGAAGCTCCATAATTACTTCGTGGACAAGACCAAGGTGTCGTTCGGGATAGGCACTTTCTGCAGCAATGATACCTGCGTGGAACCGCTCAACATAGTCATTAAGCTGCAGTACGTGAACGGCAATCCGGTGGCCAAGCTTTCCGACAATCCCGAGAAGGCAATGTGCCGCGATCCGGAATATCTCGAGTACCTCAAGAGGTCCGTTGCCTTCAGGCTCCAAAGGGACGGGAAGGCCTGAAGTTTTCCCGGAGAATAAAAATATTAGTTGACAAAGTGCGGTCTATAGAGTAAAATCTGTAACGTTCTGTTGATTGCGGCAGGCGTCATCTGTCCCTTCTGTAGAAGTGTGCCGGGGTGTAGCGCAGCTTGGTAGCGCATCTGCTTTGGGAGCAGAGGGCCGCACGTTCAAATCGTGTCACCCCGACCATCGGTTTGATCAGCAGTATATGTATGTGGGCCCTTAGCTCAGTTGGTCAGAGCGTCCGGCTCATAACCGGCAGGTCCCGGGTTCAAGTCCCTGAGGGCCCACCACATAAGCCCAGTTAGCTCAGTTGGTAGAGCAGTAGACTGAAAATTTACGTGTCCTTGGTTCAATTCCGAGACTGGGCACCAAAAAAGATCCGGTATGTGCCGGATCTTTTGCTTCTCCGTATATGCTGCCGCTTTGGGAGTTACTTTTCGATGACTCTGATGGTCTCTATCTCTATAGGCTCGACAGGAACGTCCTGCATGTAGTAGCCGAGGCTGCCTGTGCGGCATGTGGCTATCTTGTCCAGCACGTCGAAGCCGTCCGTGAGTTTGCCGAAGGCAGCGTACTGACCGTCGAGATGGGGAGCGTCCCTGTGCATGACGAAGAACTGGGAAGAGGCTGAATTCGGGTCGTTGGTCCTGGCCATCGAAAGCACGCCTCTGGTGTGCTTAAGGGTGTTTGCGTCGAAGCCGTTGCTTCTGAATTCGCCCTCTATGGTCTTTGCGTCCTTATCCTTAAAGTCCGCGGTGTAGCCCCCGCCCTGGATCATGAAGCCTTCTATGACCCTGTGGAAGATGAGGCCCGCGAAGAAATCCTCTTCGGCCAGCTTGATGAAGTTTTCAACGGTTTTGGGAGCCATGTCCGGATAAAGCTCGGCTGTCATGGTACCGTAGTTTTTAACGACGATCTCTATTCTGGGGTTAGACATTGCATTCTCCTTCTTGTGATTTTTATTTGATTATACCACATTCTTCCGATTTTTGCGCTCTGTATCCCTGATAAGTGCCGCGTCGTCTGAATTCTTTTTGTATGCCGTTTAAGACCTCGTGCTTGTTCCGCGTCCAGTCCGGGGCTATGAGCGTTTCCTGCGGCGCGTCCCCTGTGAGGCGGTGGATGGTGATATCCTGCGGGATCTGTTCAAGGATGTCGCAGACGATGCTTATGTATTCCCCGCGCGAAAGAAGGGGGAAGGGTGCTTTGAGGTACTCTTCGCCCATGCGGGTGCCTTTCATGAGGTGCAGCATGTGGAGTTTGATGCCGAAGGGCCTGAATGAGGCGGCGTACCGGGCTGAGGCGGTCATGTCTTCCTTGGATTCTCCCGGAAGACCGAGGATGAGGTGCACGACAGTCCTGATGCCGCGCTCGGCAAGCTCTGCCATGGCCTTCTCGAATTCGGAGTTTTTCCAGCAGCGGTTGAAGGCCTCGGCTGTATCTTCACGGCTGGTCTGAAGGCCGAGCTCCACCCAGAGGAAGGTCTTTTTATTGTACTCCTCGAGCAGGGCGAGGACTTCCGGCGGAAGGCAGTCGGGGCGCGTAGCGACGGCAAGGCCTATGACGCCTTCGTGCGAAAGGGCGGCGTCCCACATGGCGCGGAGCTTTTCCGCGGGGGCGTAGGTGCCCGAAAAGCTTTGAAAATAGGCAATATAGCGGATGTCTTCGGAGCCGCCTTCACGGCGCCACTTGCGGGAAACGCCTTTGATCTGCTCCCCGATGCTCCCGGCGAAGTCCCCGGAGCCTCCGGCTGAGCAGAAGCTGCAGCCTCCGGTCCCTTTGCTGCCGTCCCTGTTGGGACAGGTAAGAGCGCTGTCAAGCGCAAGTTTTACCACCCTGCACCCGAAGCGCTCCTTAAGCCATGACGATATGGAATTGTAGTGAAGGCCGTTGAACATTGGAGATACCAGGCGCTGCCGTCCGTGTCCGTTATCTTACCGGATAGCCGCATTTGCGGCAGAAGGCTGAATCGTCCGTGAGCTTTTCGCCGCAGCGGCTGCAGTAAGCCGCGCCGGATCCTGACTGGATGTGAGGCACCGTATATATGCTGTCTGTCTGGGCTGCGGGGGCAGGGGATGGCTGCCCGCTCTGACTGTAGGTCTGCGGCTGTGCAGGCTGCCCTGCAGGAACTTCAGGCTTGTTTTCTACATGCACCTGGTTGAGGTGGGTCTGTGTGCCTTCTGTCTCATCCGCCGCAGCGCGCCCCGTAAGATAGCGCCACGCTATGAGAACGTATGCCGCAAAGAACGCGAACATTCCGAGGTTGTACATTACTACCGCGCGTCCGTACGCTATGAGCGTCACGAAGGCGTAAGCGTGATATACGGCAAACAGCGCGCTCAGGATCATGAAGACGGCTGTCGGTGCCTTCTTCTTCCCTGAAGTGCTGTAGACTATGAATATGAGCAGCACGAGCGCGATCAGAAGGGCCAGCCTGTAGCTTATCCCTTCGATGGAAAAACCGGCCGTGTTGTGGCTCATGAGCCTTTTTATCATCGTGATGATCCTGTCCGCGAGGCTTGCGGCAAGGAACAGAGTAAGCGGCAGCGCGAATATCTGTCTGGGAAGCTCGAGTTTTCTTGCGGCAAGGAAGATAAGGACCGCACAGGCGATCAGAACCACCGCGCGAAGCGGCCAGTTGGCGCTGTTTATGCTTATGGTGGCGAAGAGGAAGGAAGCGCCCGCGAGTATCATCGTGAGCATATGGCTGAGTCCTGTCTTAGGACCTTCCGCGGCAGGGACCGCTGCCTGAGCCGGCGCCGGGACCGCTGCCGGAGCGGGTGCCTCGTCAGGGCTGATTTCAGCCTTTTGAGAGCCTTTTATCTCTTCTTCGATACTTTTATCGACCTGAGCGTTTTCTTCGCTCTGAGGCGGCATTTCGGGGCTTTCAGGGGCATCGGAAGGCGCAGGCTCCTGTTCGGCCTTCGGCTGAATGGCTTCTGCCTGAACCTGACCGGCTTCTGCCCGGGCTTGCCTGGCTTCTGCCTGAGTCTCAGCCGGCTCTTCTTTATATTTCGCCGCGAGAGCCTCCGCCTGATCCGCTATCCTGCCGGTGATCTGAGGCTGTGTTTCCTCCGGTTCGGCATCCGTATCTTCAGCCGCCTGAGCGGTTTCTTCGGCTTTTTCTTCTGCAGTCGGAACAGAAGCATCTGCAGTTTCTCCTGCAGCCTGAACAGCAGCATCTTCAGCTTCTTCCGCTGCCTGAGCAGCATCCTCGACGTATATTTCTTCTTCGGGCCCGGCGGCAGGCTCCAGAGACACCCAGACCACGGGGGCTCCGCAGTTGTGGCAGAACCTGGCGCCGTCCACTATCTTCGTTCCGCATTCAGTACAATACATCTATTTCTTCTCTCCTTGTTTGCTTGTAAAGAGCAGTATCTGCCATAAGAATTGTAACACGAAAACGCTCCCTGTGAATGAAGTTATTGTAAAGTATTGATGTTGAAAAACACATTTACGGACAGGATCGGGCTTTACCTTTGCTGCATCTGTGTTTATAATCATTTGCGGGAGGGCTCATCATG
>CAMYWZ010000073.1 GCA_947302945.1 uncultured Bacillota bacterium | reverse complement strand
GATGATGCTGTTTTGTGAGAAACTGATTTTCAGTTGCTGCCTTTTCCCGCGCGTTTTGGGTGATGATCCGTTCCCTGCCTCTGCTTATGGGATGAACGCCCGCAGGTATTCTGCCAGTGAGGGAGCGTGTTCCATTGGATCGATGCACATTGCGGGGATCTTCGCGACGTAGTTCGCGCGCATCAGCAGCATCTCCGCAAGGCAGAGCAGAAAGCCGGCCAGAAGGAGCACCGCCGGAGCGCTCACGCAGCGCCGCACAAGTTCCCTGCGGCTTTCGAGCCGCTTCATTATGTATATGCTGTTTGAATACTGCGTGAAGTACGAGCGCATCATGACGCCCCAGAGCACGCAGTAGGCCGCGAACACCCAGAACGCCGTGAAGATGCCTTTGAGTATCTGCGCGAAGGGCTGCATTTTGACGCTTCCGCTGATGATCTCCGTGTGGTTCAGGTTCCAGTGAAGCATATTGTAAGCCTGCTCGAACCTTCCCGAGTACGAGACCAGCACCGCGAAAGCCAGCGCCACGAGCGCCATGATGGCAAATGTGTTCCACTTCCGGCGGTCGTAACCGGGCGGGTAGTATTTTGAGATGTCGAGCTTCTTCATGGCCGCACCTCCCGGTCTTCCGGACCTTCGGAAGAATGGCTGCCGGATGCCTGTACCTCGGATTCCGGGCTGCCGGACGTTTGTGTCCCGGACGCTGTGCCGCCGGACTCCTTGGGTTCCTGTGCCTCTGATGCTGGACTGCCGGGCTCCAGGCTGTCCTGCTCCGGCTCGTCCCAGTAGCGGGCGATCAGCTGCAGAGCCTCCTCGCGGCCGATGCCCGTGCGCTTGAGGGCGCCGGTGATGCCGCGGATGTCGTCTTCCAGAAGTTCCGCCCTGATCTGCGCGGTGCGCTCCGGGCTCAGCGTCATGACGCTGCCCGAGCCCGCGCGGGACTCGATCAGCCCCTCATCCTCCAGCAGCCTGAACGCTTTCTGCACCGTGTTGGGGTTGATCCCCAGCAGCGCGGAAAGCACCCTGCGCGACGGCAGCTCGTCGCCGTCCTGTATGGCTCCGCTGGCCGCCCCGCGCTTGATAAAGTCCAGTATCTGCTGGTAGATAGGCCTTCCGTCTTCAGTTTTGAAACTTTCGAATGAGATCACGTCCGGCTCCGGCTGTTTCCTGCATTTTTCGCGCCCCGTCCCCTTCCGGAGCGCCCTTTTTGATTGGCGGATTACTTCATCATCGCGGCGTTCACAGATAATACATATTCGTATCGTTTTAACTACACATTGAGGCGTTATCATTAGCTTGCGAAAAACAAAAGAGCAAGTGCAATTCTTCATAATACAACCTCCAAAACAAAGCAAATGAACAAGAAAAGACAGCGGGCCTGAGCAACCCGCTGTTTTTTTCGCACTTTAGGGACGGTCCTTTTGGTGCTAAAGATTCTTCGCTTCGCTCAGAATGACAATGCGGCACCAAAAGGACCGTCCCTAAAGTGCGATTGACACGGGGGCGGGGTTCGGGCATAATTATATGGATAACAAGCTATTAAGCAGGAAAGGACTGCAAAGATATGAAACAACTTCTTTCTGGAAACGAAGCCATAGCGCGGGGCGCGTACGAGGCAGGCATCAGCGTCTGCTCGGCCTACCCGGGCACGCCGAGCACGGAGATACTCGAGAACATCGCGCAGTACAAGGGCGAGATGTACGCAGAATGGGCGCCGAACGAGAAGGTCGCGGCCGAAGTCGCGTACGGTGCGGCGGTCGCGGGCAGCAGAGCGCTGTGCGCGATGAAGATTGTCGGCCTGAACGTCGCGGCGGACCCGTTCTTCACCGCGGGCTACATGGGAGTCAAGGGCGCGTACATAGTCGTCAGCGCGGACGACCCCAGCTGCCACTCCTCGCAGAACGAGCAGGACAACCGGCACTACGCAAGGGCCGCCAAGGTGGCCTGCATAGAGCCGTCCGATTCGCAGGAATGCAAGGACTTCGTGGCCCTGGCCGCGGACATCTCCGAACAGTTCGACACCCCGGTGCTCTTCAGGGTCACCACGCGCGTCTGCCACTCAAAGAGCCTCGTCGAGCTCGGAGAGCGCACGGAGCACGCGCCGGCCACCCCCTACGCGAGAGACACCAGAAAGTACATCTGCGCGCCGGCCAACGCCTACCTCAACCACCCGCTGGTCGAGGAGCGCCTCAGAAAGCTCACGGAATACGGAAACACCACGGCTGTCGAACTGGGCCTCAACAAAGTGGAGCTTGCCGGCAGCAAGATCGGCGTCATATCCGCGGGCATCGCGTACCAGTACGCAAAGGAAGCCTTCCCCGAAGGCACTTCCTTCCTCAAGCTCGGCCTAACCTACCCCCTGCCGGACAAACTGATCAGAGAATTCGCCTCCAAGGTCGAAAAGCTCTACGTCGTAGAAGAGCTTGACGGCTTCATGGAGGACCAGATAAAGGCCATGGGCATCCCCTGCACCGGCAAGGAGCTCATCGGAAACATGTACGAGCTGAACGCGCAGCTCGTCCGCGAGAGGGTCTTCGGAATCAAGAACCCCACAAAGACTCCGGACGCAGCTCCGGCCAAGAGGCCTCCCGCGCTCTGCCCCGGATGCCCGCACAGAGGCTTCTTCTACACCCTCGCGCAGAACAAAAACTACGTCGTCACCGGCGACATCGGCTGCTACACCCTGGGCTTCGCGGCTCCGCTCTCATGCATGGACGTCTGCATCTGCATGGGCGGCGGCTTCACCACGGGCATGGGCATGTCCAAAGCCTTTGCGGCTCAGGGCATTACGGACAAGGTCATCTTCGGCTGTATGGGCGACTCGACCTTCTTCCACAGCGGCATCACCGGCGCGGCGGAGATCATCTACAACAACGGCAGACTCATCCCTGTCGTTCTGGACAACCGCATCACAGGCATGACCGGCCACCAGGAGAACCCCGGCACGGGCTTTACCCTCCAGGGCGACCCGGCCCCGATGCTCAGCGTTGAAAACACGCTTACGGCCCTCGGCTTCGCCCCGGTCTTCGTAGTCGATCCGCAGGATCTGAGCGCCATGAAGAAAGCCGCGGACGATGCGGTCACCGCCTTAAACAGCGGCGCTCACCCGGCCATCGTCACCAAGCGCCCCTGCCTTCTCGTAAAGCGCTACAAGTTCAGGCCGTCCATGTGCAGCGTGGACCCGGACAAGTGCAGGAGCTGCAAAAAATGTCTCAAAGTGGGCTGCCCGGCCATCGCCATAGAAGGCGGCAAGGCCAGGATAGACCGCACGCAGTGCGTCGGCTGCACGGTCTGCGCGCAGGTCTGCCCGTTCGGAGCCATAAGCAAGGAGGAGAATTAAATGTCTGACGTCAAAAGCGTGATACTGGTCGGCGTCGGCGGCCAGGGAGCCATACTCATCTCAAAGATAATGACCAGCGGCCTCATCCAGGCGGGCCTGGACGTAAAGCAGAGCGAGGTCCACGGCATGGCCCAGCGCGGCGGCTCGGTCTCCACCCAGGTCCGCTGGGGAAAGAAGGTCTACGGGCCGGTCTTCGGCGAGGGCGAAGCGGACATACTCGTGGCGCTCGAAAAGATGGAAGCCCTGCGCTACGCAAAGTTCCTTAAACCGGATGGCGTGGCCATCATCAACGATTACCAGATGCACTCCATGAGCACCGCCACGGGGGCCGAGGAATACCCGGCGGACCCCATCGGCGCCATGAAGAAGTGCTTCAGCACCATAGTCGTGGACGCGGCGAAGATCGCCATGGACCTTGGCAACCCCAGGTGCATGAACGTGGTGCTCTTCGGCGCCATGTGCGACTCGCTCGGGGCTGACGGCATAGACTGGGAGAAGGTCGTTGCCGCGACGGTGCCCCAGAAGGCCGTCGACATCAACATCAAGGCCTTCAGGGCCGGCAGAGAGGCAGCGAAGGCATGACGGACTACGAAGAACTGAACTCGACGGTCAGGGCCGTCACATCCATCTGCTCCTACCGGACCGCCAACCTGGCAAACGCCGCTGCGCTGTTGTGGGAGCATCTTGAGGACATCAACTGGGCCGGCTTCTACATGATGGAGGACGGCAAGCTCGTCCTCGGGCCCTTCCAGGGCAGGATCGCCTGCACCGAGATCGAGGTCGGATGCGGCGTCTGCGGCACGGCTGCCGCAAAAGACAGCACCCAGCTGGTGGACGACGTGCACTGCTTCCAGGGCCACATTGCCTGCGACAGCGCCAGCAACTCGGAGATCGTGGTGCCCCTCCGCAAAAACGGCAGAGTCATAGGTGTCCTGGACATCGACAGCCCGAGCTTCGCGCGCTTCTCGGAAGAAGACCGCGCAGGCCTCGAAGAGTTCGCCCGCATCCTCGAAAGGAACATATAGCAATGAGCAACGACATCTACGATTTCTTAAGCGATTTTGAGGACCGTTACAAAAAGGAGCATCCGAAGGAGGCTCCGAAACCGGCTGCGGCCGGCACCTCCTACCCCATGACCAGGGCCGAGGCCGAAGCCATGGGCTACAAGCCCCTCCTCGACAGGGCTCCCGAGATCCAGCCCTGCGAGTACGGCTACCCCTGCAACAACTGCGGCTTCTGCCACTGATCCCGGCAGGCCCGCAGCCCATCCCTGGCGCAGATTCACACCGTTTCTTCACCTTCTCTTTTTTTGTTGTTAACAAATGCGGCGCATAATGCAAACGTAGGGCAAAGGGCCCGAAAGGAAGGAAAGATCAATGAAAAAACGGAAGAACATATGGCTCAAGCTGTACTGCCTCGTGCTGGCGGCATTCACCGTATACTTCCTGCTCGATACATTCGTTATAACGAGGGTTTACTCCGCCGAAGGGACCGGGCTGAACACCGGCCAGACCCAGGCGGCGGAAAGCACCGGAAACGCTCAGAGCGGAGCCGCCTCTCAGACCGAAAGCGGCCAGCAGAGCGAACAATCGAAGCAGGACAACACAGCAAGCAGTCAGCAGAGCGAACCATCAAAGCAAAGCGATGACAGCAGTGGAAAGCAGAGCGGCAGCGCAAACAACGCCATCACCAAAAGCGCGGAGCCGGTCATCACGGAAAACAGCTACTTAGACGAAAACATCAGCATCACCATAAAGGAATACGAGGCGGCGGACACCGTCATCTACGTGGCGGACGTGCAGCTCTCCTCGGCGGAATACCTTAAGACCGCGCTCGCGCAGAGCGTCTACGGCAGGAACGTCACGGCTAAAACCTCCACGATCGCGGGGAGCGCGAATGCCATCCTCGCCATCAACGGCGACTACTACGGCGCGCAGCAGAAAGGCTACGTCGTCCGGGACGGCGTGCTCTACAGGAGCACCTCGGCCGGACGCGAGGACCTTGTCATCTACAAGGACGGAAGCTTCGGCATCATCACCGAAGGGCAGATCAGCGCGGAGCAGCTCGTAAAGGACGGCGCGCAGCAGGTGCTGTCGTTCGGGCCCGCGCTCGTGGAAAACGGCCAGATCAGCGTCAGCGTCAGGACCGAGGTCGGCAAAGCAATGGCAAGCAACCCGCGCACCGCGATAGGCATCATCGACGACTGCCACTACCTGCTCGTCGTCTCAGACGGACGGACCTCGGAGAGCGAAGGCCTTACGCTGTACCAGCTCGCCCAGGTAATGCAGCAGCTCGGCGCGAAAACCGCCTACAACCTCGACGGCGGCGGATCGTCCACCATGTACTTCAACGGCCGGGTCGTCAACAACCCCACCACCAACGGCCGCACCATCTCGGAAAGGAGCGTGAGCGACATTGTATATATCGGATATTAGCGCCAAACCCAAAAAGGGCCTCTTCGCGAAGGACGACGCAGTTTCGCCGGAAATCGTCAACACCCCCGCGGCAGAAACTGCGGTAATCACCGAAGCCGCAGAAACTATAGAGACAGCCGTCCCGGAGCCTGCTGCGGAAACTCTAGACACAGCGATCCCGGCGGAAGCCCCGGAAGTCATAGAAACCATCATCCCGGCAGAGGCCCCTGAAGCTGTTCAGAGCGCAGTGCAGGAAGAACTCGCTGTTCCCGAACCCGTTACGAGCGAAGAACAAGCAGCACCTGCAGCTTTCGAGATGGCTCAAAGCGCACCTCAGGAAGCACCCCTCGCCTCCGAACCCGCACAAATCAAGGCACCGGAAACG
>CAMYWZ010000072.1 GCA_947302945.1 uncultured Bacillota bacterium | reverse complement strand
GACGATCGCGGGGATGGGTACCAGCCAGCGGTTACCCTTGAGTTTATAGCTGAAATACGCTCCTATGAGCGTTGCAATGCTGCCGAAGATGATGTCCCAGAGGACCGCTCCTCCGAGGATGTTGGCCACGAGGCAGCCCACGAAAAGGCCCGGGACGGCTGCGGATGTGAACAGAGGAAGGATCGTGAGCGCTTCGGCCACCCTCAGCTGGATGCTGCCGAAGGATATAGGCGCGAAGACCAGTGTGAGGACCACGTAAAGAGCGGCGATGATGCCTGCCTGGGTGAGCTCCAGGGCACTTGACTTTGTTCTGGACATAAAAAACTCCTTGTTTTTTTAGGGTGGTTTTCAAGAGACACCCGTTATCGCCTGCCGGACGGAAGGCTTCAGTATAATACCATCCACGCGCCCTTTTTGCAAGCACAAAAAGAGGCCCCGGAGGGACCTCTTTTCAATCTGCGAAAACTATTATGCTTCGGGGATCTCGGACTTGGCTTCCTCGGCCTTGGGGGCTTCTGCCTTCTCGCTTAAGGAAGCGATGACAGCCTTTGCGGCCTCGATAGCGTTCTTGAACTCCTCTATCTTTCCGAGCTGCTCGGGGAAGAGCTCCTTAGCCTTGTCGGGGAACTCCTCGAAGAGCTTCTTGCCCATCTCGACGTATACGTCCTTGATGCCTCTTTCAGCCTCGGAGATAGCTGCCTTCTGCTTTGCTGTTTCAGCAAGATCCTTTGCCTTGTCGGCTGCCTGGCTTGCGCCTTCCTTGATGCTTGCGCCTACGACCTCGGCCTTCTTCTTAAGATCATCGAAAAAACCCATTTTATTTCCTCCTTTTTTCAGATGGATGTGTTCATCCGTCAAAAATATCTTGTCACAAATATTATTATACTTTTATTGTGAAGCATGTTCAAGCGAAAAATGCCTCAAATGCTTAAAACCTTGAAATTATTTGCCTTCCGCATCCTCTCCGCTTATGCATGAAAGAAGCTGAAGAGCCGTCTTCGCGGTCTTTTCGTTCTTTATAAGGACCAGAGAGATCCTCGGGTCTACGCCTCCGTAGATGGTGAGCCTGGTTCCGTAAGCGTCAAGAAGCCTTGCGAAAGCCTCCGGCCCCAGGGTGTTCCTGCGCTCGAAAAGAAGCACCAGCCTGTTCTGCTGCTTCACGAGCCTTGCCACGCCCAGCCTGCTTGCGCGGTTTCTGATCATGGCGACGTCCAGAAGGTTTTCAGCTTCATTGGGAAGATCGCCGAAGCGGTCTAAAAGCTCGCCTTCGGCCTCAAGGCGGTCCTCATCCGTGATGACGGTGGAGATGCGCTTGTACATCGAAAGCCTTGTAAGCTCGTCCGAGACGTAGGATTCGGGGAGGAAGGCTGAGATGCCCAGTTCGACCTGGGTGTCGGCTGCGATGGGCCTTTCCTCTTCCGTCTGGCCTTTAAGCTCTGCCACGGCTTCTTCAACGAGCTTGCAGTAGAGCTCGTAACCGACCTGGACCATGTGCCCGGACTGCTCCACGCCGAGTATGTTGCCTGCGCCGCGAAGCTCAAGGTCCCTCATGGCTACGCGGAAGCCCGAACCGAACTCCGTGAATTCCCTGATCGCCCTGAGACGCTTTTCCGCGATCTCCGTGAGCACCTTGTCCTTCTTGTAGAAGAGGTAGGCGTAGGCCATGCGCGTGCTGCGCCCCACCCTGCCCCTCAGCTGGTAGAGCTGCGAAAGGCCGTAGCGGTCCGCGTCCATAACGATGAGCGTGTTTACGTTCGGTATATCCAGACCGGATTCTATGATCGTAGTAGAGATGAGCACCTGGAAGCCGCCTGAGGTGAAGTCCATCATGACGTCCTCGAGCTGGCGCTCGGGCATCTGACCGTGTGCGACTCCGACGGAAGCCTCCGGAACGAGCTCTTTTATCTTGTCCGCTATGCGGTTTATGCCGCGCACGCGGTTGTACACTATGTAGACCTGGCCGCCCCTTCCCAGCTCTCTTCTTACGGCTTCGGCAAGAAGAGCGTCGTCCTGTTCCATGACGTAGGTCTGGACCGGGTAGCGGTCCTCGGGGGGCTCTTCGATGACGGACATGTCGCGGACGCCTATGAGGCTCATGTGGAGGGTCCTGGGGATGGGCGTAGCCGACAGCGTGAGAACGTCCACGTTCTCCTTAAGGGCCTTGATGGCTTCCTTGTGCTCCACGCCGAAGCGCTGCTCCTCGTCTATGACCAGAAGCCCCAGATCCTTGAATTTGACGTCTTTTGAGAGCATCCTGTGGGTGCCGATGACAAGGTCGATCTCGCCTGTGGCGAGCTTTGCGGCTATCTGAGCCTGCTCCTTTTCGGTGCGGAAGCGGCTGAGCATCTCTATGGCGAAGGGGTACGGCGCGAAGCGCTCCGTGAACGTGCGGTAGTGCTGGCTTGCGAGTATGGTGGTAGGCACGAGCACCGCAGCCTGCTTTCCGGCCTCAAGGCACTTGAAGATGGCTCTGGCGGCGACTTCCGTCTTGCCGTAGCCTACGTCTCCGCACAGGAGCCTGTCCATGGCGCGGGGCTTTTCCATGTCCCTTTTGATCTCTTCGGCACAGCGGAGCTGGTCCTCGGTCTCCTCGTAGGGGAAAGCGTCCTCGAACTCCTTCTGCCATGAGGAATCGGGGCCGAATTCAAAGCCCGGGGCAAGGACGCGCTTTGCGGAGAGCTTTATGAACTCCTCCGCCATATCCTTGATGGCTGCCTTGGCTTTGGCCTTCGTGATCTGCCAGTCCGGTCCGGAGAGCTTGTTGATCTTAGGCTCTATGCCTTCAGAACCCACGTATTTCTGCAAGTTCTCCATCTGGTCGACAGGGACGTACAGCACGTCCGCTCCTGCGTACTGTATGCGCAGGTAGTCCATGGTGCTGCCGTCTACCGTGAGCTTTTCGACACCCATGAAGCGCCCTACTCCGTGGGCTTCGTGGACGACGTAGTCCCCCTTCTTTATATCCGTGAAGGCTTTGATCTCGCGGCCTTTGGCGTGCTTTCTGCGGATCTTTTTGGCACTGGCGAAGATGTCCGACTCCGAAAGGTAAAGCTCCTTTTTGAGCGGAAATTCCGTGCCTGAAACCAGGCTTCCGTCCCTGAGCGCTATCTTGCCGTCAAGGCCTGCCCTTTCGATGAAATCCTTAAGGTTGACGAGCCTGTCCGAAGTGGAGCAGGCTATGGTGACTCTGTATCCGTTTTTGACGAAGCGTTTAAGGTCCGTCTCCAGCACGTCCATGTGGCCTGCGTACACGGGAGCCTGGCGGGCCTCTATGTGGGAGACGTCGTCAAGCACCGGAGCGTACTTTATCTGCTGCGCGAACGGTGTGGTCCAGAAGGCTCCCAGAGCCGTTTTGAGCGAGTTTATCTTTTCAAGGTCTGAAACATCGGGATGGCTCTCAAACACGCTGTAAGCGGCTGTTTTCGGCCTTGTGGACTGCGCCAGAGCCTCCGCGCGCTCCTTCTCGTAAAAATCGAGGACTTCGGCTATGCGCGAGGGGTCGTCGGCCATGACGAAGGACGGATCCGTGAGGTAATCGAAGATCAGGCCGGGCTTTTCGTAGAAGCAGGCCGCGAAACCCTCAAGGTACTGGGGGTTGACGTTTTCCTCTATGCATTCGATCAGGTAGTCCCTTTGGGATGGGTCGGAACGGAAGGCTTCAGCGACCTTTTTAAGGCCGCGCCTGTTCTCCTCCTCGCCGCGCACTATAAGCTGCGCCGGGTATATCATGAAAGAGTCCAGATTCTTTAAAGAACGCTGCGTGAGAGCGTCGTAGGATCGTATCGAGTCTATCTCATCGTCGAAGAATTCTATGCGGACAGGGTCGTCATGGCCGGGCGGGAAGACGTCCACTATGTCTCCGCGGACGGCGAACTGGCCGAGGGCTTCCGCCGAAGGCATGCGCTCGTAGCCCATGCGGACAAGGCGGGCTGCAAGATCGCCGCGGTCGAAGCTGCCGCCTGAGCGGAGCTTTACGACGTCCCGTACAAAGACCTCCCTCGGGGCGAGCTTTCTTAAAGCCCCGAGCACCGGAGCCACCACGACAGCCTTCTGGCCGGAGACCAGCGCCGTCAGTGAGGCCAGGACTCCCGCAAGGTCCGCCCTGCTCTTTGCCTCGTACCTGAGACTTGCCGCATCCAGTTCAGGCAGCACAAAGACCCTCTGATCCGTGAAAAACGCAAGATCGGAGGCTATGCGCGAGGCCCTCGTAAGGCTCGGCGTTATGATCAGAGCCTGCCCGGGCCTTTTCTTCAGCAGTTCCCCTATAACGGGAGCCAGCTGATTGTCCGTGATACCTGTATAATTAGTTATCATTGGTTCCTAATGATAACACATCCGCGGTAAAATAGCAAAGACGAACAGGTGTCCCTGTCCGTCTTTTCTGCGTTTTATACTGTCCTTAAAGCCCTACAGTCCGTTGTATTTCTGCATTGCGGCGTCCACGCCTTCGGTGATGATGGTCTGGCAGGCGTCGGCGGCACGGAGGACGGCTTTGGCGAGCTCCGGGCGCTCAAGTTCGGTCCAGTTGCCTATGACGAACTTGTCGAGCGGGATGTCGCCGTGGGAACCGAGGCCAATGCGGACCCTTGGGAAATTGTCGAACTGCAGCTGATAGATGACGGAGCGCATGCCGTTATGGGTGCCTGAGCTGCCCGACGGGCGTACGCGGGTCCTTCCAAGCGGAAGATCCACGTCGTCGTAGACAAGTATCAGGTGGCTGGGCTCTATCTTGTAGAACTGGACCAGCGGCCTTACGGCATCCCCCGAAAGGTTCATGTAGGTCTGCGGCTTTACGAGCACCACCTTCTCGTCTCCTATGCGGGCTTCGCCCACGAGAGCCTTGAATTTCAGCTTGTTTACGTGCACGCCAAGGCGGTCGGCAAGGATGTCGACCGTCATGAAGCCCATGTTGTGCCTTGATTTGGCGTATAGTCTGCCGGGGTTGCCCAGGCCGCAGATCATGTACATTGTTTTTCCTTTTACTTCTTAAACAGCGAGCTTAAGGACTCGTTGTGGAACACGCGGCGCATCGCTTCCGCGAACACCGGAGCCACCGACAGGAAGTGATACTTGCTGCTCATCTTCTCCTCGGGCACGGGTATGGTGTTGAGGAAGAGCATCTCTTCAATGGCGGAAGCCTCTATCCTCTCGCGGGCAGGTCCGGAGAGCACGCCGTGGGTGGCGCAGGCCTTGACGCTCTTGGCCCCGCGCTCCTTAAGCGCGTTGGCGGCGTTGCAGATGGTGCCTGCGGTATCTACCATGTCGTCTACGAGTATGCAGTTCTTGCCGTCGATCTCTCCTATGATGTTCATGATCTCGGAGACGTTGGGCCTGGGACGGCGCTTGTCTATGATCGCGATAGGCACTCCGAGAGGCTCTGCGAGGTCTCTTGCCCTCTTTACAGAACCGTGATCCGGCGAGACGACGACAAGGTCGTCCGGCTTATGATTCTTGAAATACTCAACAAAGATGGGCACTCCGAGCAGATGGTCCGTGGGAATGTTGAAGAATCCCTGGATCTGGGATGCATGCAGGTCCATGGTGATGACCCTGTCCGCGCCGGCGATCTGGATGATGTCAGCGACCAGCTTGGCTGTGATGGGGTCCCTGGGCTTGGCCGTGCGGTCCTGCCTGCCGTATCCGTAGTAAGGGATGACGGCGTTGATCCTGCCTGCGGAAGCCCTCTTCATGGCATCGATCATGATGCACAGTTCCATCAGGTTGTCGTTTACGGGATCGGAGGTGGACTGGATGATGAAGCAGTCCTTGCCTCTTACGCTTTCTCCGATGTTGATGGCGATCTCGCCGTCGGAGAACTTCTTTACGGAAGCCTCGCCGAGAGGCTTTCCGATGATCTTTGCGATCTCCTCTGCAAGAGGATGGTTTCCGTTTCCGGCGAAGATCGCGTAGTCACTGAACATTGAACTCATAATTTACCTCACGCTATATAGAAATACTATGATGACCTATTTTATCAGTTCCGGATTGGCGCAGACCCTGCATACCGAGCCGGTGTCGTCGTAGATGAAGATCGGGAAGTAGCTGCCTATCTTCTTTTCGTCCTTGTGGCCGGCGACGATGACGACGCCTACGCCCGCAGCCTTGGCGTCGAACTCCCTGAGCATGTCCTCCATGCCCTTGATGGAACCTCCGCCCCTCATGAAATCGTCTATGATGATGGCCCTTGAGCCGGACT
>CAMYWZ010000071.1 GCA_947302945.1 uncultured Bacillota bacterium | reverse complement strand
ATAATCAAGCAGCACGGCGCCATGCTCGCCAAAGGCAGGCTCCTTGGCATCCAGTTCAGTACGCTCTTCACAGACGGGCTCTATGAAAAACTCGGAGAAAACGGCATCCGCACCGCAGCCGTCATAAAAAAAGCCCTCAAAACCAAAGGCATTCCCCTGCTTTTGGACTCTCCCACCAACCAGATCTTCCCCGTCCTCACAGGCGAAACAATAAAAAAACTCTCCCAAAACGTAAATTTCGAGTTCTGGGAGAGAGTCGACGAAAGCCACAGTGCCATACGCTTCGTCACAAGCTGGGCAACAGCCGACAAAGACGCAGAAGCCTTGATCAGCCTGCTTTGAGACATTCAGGGCTGAAGCCCCAAGATCTCCATAACCTCTTTGTACAGCACATCTCCATTTTCAATAATGGCAAGACTGTCTATAAATGGCCTCACCCTCATGCTGGCAACCATATCGCCATCGATATTTATGCCGCGTGAATCATGGATGACACCGTTCTCATCCATAAAGGCGAACACCATATACAGTTTTTCAAATCCGTAGCGGCCGTCATCACTGAACGTTTTCGTCGTGTGCTTCATACTGTACCTTTTCAGGATCTCCTCTATCCTTGTGATCTGTTCATCCGTCGGAAACCCATCTTTTGTCTCGTACATCTGCCCGCCCACTCTTATGAAGCGGCATTGCATGGTGCTGTAATCTTTAGGCAGCACCGGTACAGGTATAAGATAGTACCAGGCTATGACAGCTGCTATCACAATGACACATGCAATAACGATGATCTTTTTGATATTCTGTTTTTTATTATCGTTTTCCATGCTGTTTCCTCCCCTGTATCAGTGTTGCAGACCATTCAGCATTTTGCTGACCTCCATGGACTTGTCGAGATCGCTTATATAATACATGCCTGCAGAACGGCTTACCCCGGATGATCTGTCATAACTGCTGACACGCAGCCGCCGCCCGTAAATATTCAGTATATAATAGTCGTTCCCGTTGCTCACCTTTACATGCCATCCGTTTTCTTTTGCGTAATAGGTCGATCCGCCTTCTATACTCACTTCGAGGTCCATCATCTTTTCGAGTACCTCAACCGCCTCCGTCTCGTCAGAGGGAACAAAACGATCCAAACGATCACCGGTATAGCCGTAAACTTCGACGATCTTCCATTTACCCTCATCATAACCGGGCAGGATCTCGCTTCCTGCAGTACCGGCTGAGGCGGAAAAGCTTATCAGGAAAGTACCTGCTGCGGCAAGCATTATCGCAGCCGCTATCAGCAATACACCTGAGCGTTTTTCGGCAGGGTTCATGATCCCTGAAAGCCTGTATTTCAGCGACTTTGCGGAAGATGACAGGCTTGTCGAAAAGCCCCTGTCATCGCCTGCAGAGCTGAGTACGAGATCAGCATAACGTTCTTTCGCATCATCTCCGAGCCCGCTCAGCACAGCCTCGTCACAGGAAAGCTCGATGTCTTCTGATGCAAGCTTTCTGTTCATCCACATGAACGGATCTATCCAAAGCAGGCTGCAGCAGAACACCATGAACAGCTTCGTAACGGGATCCTGACGAAGGATGTGGATCAACTCGTGCCTTAAGATCAGATCCAGATCCTCGTCTGAGTAGTTCTTATCCGGCAGAAGCACTACGGTGCTCTTTCGGAACACGCCGAGCGAAAGCGCTGTCGAAATATCTGGGCTTATCACGATCCTCGGAGTTCTGTCGTCTTTTGACGTTTCCTGCAGCACTTTTGTGAAAATGCCGAGTATCCTTTCATCATCGACCGGCACTGCGTTTTTAAGAACATATTTTCTGAACCTGAGATGCCTTATAATGGACAGTATGAAAAGCAAGGCACAAACGGAAAAGTATACCGGCACCGTGATCGCCAGGGATCCTTTATCGATCTCCACCGAAAAGCGCGAAGAGAAGAACCACTTTGCCAGTCTTAAAATGACCAGCACAAAAGCAAAATTCGGTGCGAGCCACAGGAGCGAGCAGCTGGAAGCACAGAATACTTTCCTGAGAGGCTTGATCAGAAAGTAAGCCAAAATGCTCCAGGCAGCCAGCGGGACCATTATTGCCAGTGCGTCCATACAGAATGCGATGATGGCTTTTTCGCTCTTCCAATAGATCAGTTCCAATGCGAGGTAGATAAGCATTGCGATCGGTACTAATAAAGGACTTACCGGGGGCGCATAATTATACTGTTCATCATCAGGAGCACTCTGTCCGCTGAAACGTTTAACCCAGAAAGACGCATAGATCAGGGAGATCACGGCCAGCAGGACCAGCCTCACAGGCCAGAGAGCCAAATACATCAGGATCATAGCTCGGTCCTTTCCAGCAGGTCCCTGAGCTCCGCGAGGTCTTCCCTGCTTATCCCGCTGCCTGAAAGCGCTGCGGCAAATGCAGAAATATCTCCTCCGCAGAGCTTTTCAAAGAAGCGCCTGCTCTGCGAGGCAAGGTAGTCTTTCCTGCTGATGAGGGCTGTGTATACGCTGCTCCTGCCCTCTTTTTCCGCTCTTATGAAGCCTTTCTCTGTGAGTCTGGAAAGCAGCGTTAGTATGGTGGTCTGGGCAAGTCCGTTATTATCCTGGATCATGCGCTCCACCTCTGCTCTGGGAGCCCTGTCCCCCAGCTCCCATACTGCCTGCATCACCTCCAGCTCCGAATCCGGAAGTCTTTTTATACTCATCAATACCGCCTCCTTTTTGCTCTACAGTTGTAGTATGATTGTATTCTACATTCATAGAACAAATTTGTCAACCAGTTTTTATTCTGTTCAGTGACCCAGACGGAAGAAATGCTGCAGGTCACTGTAAAACAGGCAGATTTCAGTGACCCAGACAGTAATATACCTTTAGGTCACTAAAAAATCAGCTTTTTCCAGTGACCTACACGAAAAAACACATGCAGGTCACTTTTTAGTGCCGAAGCTGCCGGCCATTCTCTTAAGTTCTATTTGCCAAAGCGCAGGAATAGTATTACAATAGGTGCATTAAACTACGGAGGTTGGCAATGAATATAGTTTGCCTGGATATGGAGGGCGTGGTAACGCCTGAGATATGGATAGAGTTCGCAAGGGAGAGCGGCATCCCGGTGCTTTCCCGCCCCACGCGCGAGGAGCCGGATTACGACAAGCTCATGAACTGGCGCATCGCGCTGCTTAAGGAGCGCGGCCTTGGCCTTAAGGAGATACAGGACACCATCTCCCGCATCGATCCCCTGCCCGGCGCGAAAGAATTTCTGGACGAGCTGCGCACCTTCACCCAGGTGATAGTCCTCAGCGACACCTTCGAGCAGTTTGCCATGCCTCTCATGAAGAAGCTCGGGTACCCCACCATCTTCTGCAACACCCTCATCGTAGCCGAAAACGGCATGATCACGGGCTTTAAGATGCGCACGGACAACACCAAGCTTTCAACCGTCAGGGCGCTGCACTCCATAGGCTACGACGCCATTTGCTTCGGCGACAGCTACAACGACCTCGGCATGATAGCCGAGAGCAAGGCCGGATTCCTCTTCAGGAGCACCGAAGAGATAAAGAAGGCCCATCCGGACGTCCCCGCCTACGAGACTTACGAAGAGCTCCTTACTGCGATAAAGGCCGCAATGGCATAGCTTCCGGCCCTTTTTCCGCCCTCAAAAAATTTCAATTAAATGGAAAAAACAGCCCGTCAGAATATTGACAAAAGGCTGTTTTTTTATTATAATAAACTGTCAAAAAAAGTAAAACCGTCAGGAGAAAACCATGTATACTACAAAAGATCTTTTCGACCTCGAGCACACCCTCGCCGGGGACTATCTCGCCAAGTTCGAGTACCCCTGGGAGGCCCTCAAAGGCATCAAGGAGCTCATCCTCTCGATCGGCCCCACCCTAAGCAAAGACGAATACGAAGAAGTTTCGGAGAACGTCTGGGTCCACAAGACCGCAAAGGTCTTCCCCAGCGCCTATCTCGGCGCGCCATGCATCATCGGCCCCAACACCGAAGTCAGGCACTGCGCCTTCATCAGAGGCTCCGCTCTGGTCGGCGCGGACTGCGTAGTCGGCAACTCCGTGGAGCTTAAGAACGTCATCCTCTTCGACCACGTCCAGACCCCGCACTACAACTACGTGGGAGATTCCATCCTCGGCTACTACAGCCACATGGGAGCTGGCTCCATCACCTCCAACGTCAAATCGGACAAGAAGCTCGTCGTGGTGCACAACGGCACGGAAAACATAGAAACAGGCATCAAGAAGTTCGGCGCCATGCTCGGAGACTACGTGGAAGTCGGCTGCAACAGCGTATGCAACCCCGGCACAGTCATCGGCAGGCACAGCAACATCTACCCCACTTCCTGCGTGCGCGGAGTGGTCCCCGAAAACAGCATTTACAAGGATAACGGCGTAATCGTCGCAAAACACGAATAGAAAGGCAACACCATGGGAAAATACTTCGGAACTGACGGCTTCCGCGGAGAAGCCAACAAAGACCTCACCTCAGAGCACGCCATCAAGATCGGCCGCTACCTCGGCTGGTACTACGGGCAGAGGCTCGGCAGAAAAGCCAGGATAGTCATAGGCAAGGACACCAGGCGCAGCTCCTACATGTTCGAGTACGCTCTGTGCACGGGCCTTATGGCAAGCGGCGCGGACGCCTACATCATGCACGTCACTACCACCCCGTCCGTAGCATACATCGCAAGGACAGACAAGTTTGACTGCGGCATCATGATCTCCGCCTCCCACAACCCGTACTACGACAACGGCATCAAGCTGATCAACGGCTACGGCGAAAAGATGGACGAAGAGACCATACTCAAGGTCGAAGACTACATCGACGGCAAGGTGGACATCCCCGTCGCCGGCAGGCACGACATCGGCCGCACCGTAGACTACGTCGAGGGCCGCAACCGCTACATCGCCTACCTCATCTCGCTCTCCAAGTTCAGCTTCAAGAACATCAAAGTCGGTCTGGACGTCGCCAACGGCGCTTCCTGGACCATAGCTAAAGCCGTATTCGACGCCCTCGGCGCCAGGACCTACGTCATGAACGACCACCCGGACGGCTACAACATCAACACGGACTGCGGCTCCACCCACATAGAGCACCTGCAGAAGTTCGTTCTCGAAAACCGCCTCGACATAGGCTTCGCCTTCGACGGCGACGCGGACCGCTGCATCTGCGTGGATGAAAAAGGAGGCGTCGTAACCGGAGACCACATCATCTACCTCTGCGGCCTTTACATGAAGGAGCGCGGCGAGCTGGACAACAACAAGGTCGTCACCACAGTAATGTCCAACTTCGGCCTTTACAAGGCTCTGGACAAGGTCGGCATCGAATACGACAAGACCAAAGTCGGCGACAAGTACGTCTACGAGAACATGGTCCAGACCGGCAACCGCATAGGCGGCGAGCAGAGCGGCCACGTCATCTTCACCAAGTACGCCACCACCGGAGACGGCATACTCACCTCTCTCATGGTCATGGAGACCATGCTGGCCAAGGAAAAGCCCATCTCCGAGCTTGCAAAGCCTGTTGTCTTCTATCCGCAGGTCCTCAAGAACGTCCGCGTAAAGAGCAAACCGGATGCCCAGAACGACCCGGATGTCCAGGCAGCCGTCGCGAAGGTCACCAAAGAGCTCGGCGACACCGGCCGCATCCTGGTCCGCGAGAGCGGCACGGAGCCCGTCATCCGCGTCATGGTGGAAGCCGGCACAGACGAGATCTGCGAAAAGTACGTGGATTCCGTCATTGAGGTCATCAAGGCCAAAGGCCATCTGGCATAAATTATCAGAGAAAAAATACCGGGGACGATCGTTTCGACCGTCCCCTTTTCGTTTTGTGTTTTCCGGTTTTGCAGCTTTTGCTCAGCACTTGCCCGCAGTTTTAATCGAGGATGGTTATGCGGCCTTCGACGTGGGCGTCAAGGCCGGTGTTTGTGGCGAAGTACTCCTCGATGATGTTGTTGACGGAGGTGGCCACAACGCGCGGCTTCATGTTCTTCTTGACCTCCTCGAGAGGGATGCCCAGGAACTCGTCGAAGTTGTTGTAATGATAGGCCTGCAGCGCTATCTTCAGCTTCATGTCGTCCGTTACCGGCTCGCCCTTAAAGCTCAGCTCCTCTATGGTGTGGGTGGACTTCCTGTAGACTATGCGCACGCCCTTGGAGAACTGGTAGAATTCCGTCTCGCCGAGCCAGGCTTCATCCCTCATCAGGTGCTGCACCATCTTTCT
>CAMYWZ010000070.1 GCA_947302945.1 uncultured Bacillota bacterium | reverse complement strand
TCCAGCGGTTCTCGCCGACAGGGGGTGCCGCGAAAGGCACTCCTCTGTATACCATGACTCTGGGGTCGGCTCCGGGTATGCCCTTCAGCCAGCCGTTTTCAACTTTTGTTTCCTTTATCATAGCTGTCCTCCTTTATTTCTGTCCGTAGTAGGCGTTGGCGCCGTGCTTGCGGTAAAAGTGCTTGTCCAAAAGGTACTGGTCCACGGACGGGCAGTGCGGGTCCATCATCAGGACGTGCCAGGCCATCTCCGCGCAGGCCTCGAGGGCGACGGAATTGTCGACGGCTTTTTTGGCATTGGCGCCCCAGGTGAAGGGGCCGTGCGAGCCGACCAGGACCGCCGGCATGGCTTCGGGGTCGAGCCCCGCGAAGCGCTCGATTATGACCCTGCCGGTGTTGGCCTCGTAGTCGCCGTTCACTTCCGCTTTTGTCAGCGGCCTGGTGCAGGGCACGGGACCATAGAAGTGGTCCGCGTGGGTGGTGCCCAGGGCCGGGATCTCCCTTTTCAGCTGCGCGAAGACGGTTGCGAACTTGCTGTGGGTGTGGACCACGGCGCCGATGACGGGGAAGGCCCGGTACAGCGCCAGGTGGGTGTCGGTGTCCGACGAAGGCCTGCGGTCGCCCCAGACGACGGCTCCGGTGGCTATGTCCACCAGGACCAGATCGTCCTCGCGCATGGTGTCGTAGGGGACGCCGCTGGGCTTGATGAGCATGCAGCGGCCGCTCGCGTCGCGCTGCGAGACGTTGCCCCAGGTGAGGGGTGCAAGGCCGGTGCTTGCAAGGCGCAGGTTGGCTTCGAGCACCTGGGCTTTGAGGGTCGGGTCGCCTGCGAAGATCTCCTCCGCGTCCACGGTCTTTGCGGCGCTTACAGCGCTTGATTCAAAGCGCACAGGCGGTTTGTTGTATCTGTCTTTGATCATGGTCTTTTCTCCCGTTCCGGCGGCCTACCTGCCGAGCTTTCTGATGAGCTCGCCCAGCGCCAGCTGCTGCTTTAAGCCTTCGTAGGTGGTATCTTTTCCGATGTGGACGTATTCTATGCCCATGAGCTCCGCCCAGTCCGCGAGCATCTGCGCGTCCGCGTCGAAGGACAGGACCGTGTGATGGGCGCCGCCTGCGAGTATCCACAGCTTGGCGCCTTCCCTGAGGTTTGGCATCGCCACCCAGGTGACCCTGGCTACCGGCAGGTTGGGCATCTTAAGAGGCGGTTTGATGGCTTCGATGTCCTGGACTATGAGCCTGAGGCTGCCGCCCATCTCTATAAGGCTCGCGACCGTGCCCTTGCCGGCTTTGCCTTCGAATACGAGGCGGGCGGGGTCCTTTTCATTCATGCCTATGCCTAAGGGGTGGCACTCGATGCGGGGCTTTTCGGCCGAGATGCTCGGATCCACCTCCAGCATGTGGGCTCCGAGCGAGTACTCTGCGCCCTTGTCGAGGTTGTAAGTGTAGTCTTCCATGAAGGCCGAGCCGCCTTCCATGCCTTCGGTCATGATCTTGATGACGCGGTCCATGGCCGCGACCTTCCAGTCGCCCTCCGCGCCGAAGCCATAGCCTTCGGCCATGAGGCGCTGGGTTGCAAGGCCGGGCAGCTGCTCCATGCCGTAGAGGTCCTCGAAGGTGTTGGTGAAGGCGCCTGCGCCTTCGCGCTCGAGCATCCTCTTTAAGGCTATCTCCTCGCGCGCCTGATAGCGCACGTTCTTTATGTTATCGGTGTTAAAGTCGTAGAGCTTCCTGTACTCGTCCACGAGCTCGTCAACCTCCGCGTCGCAGACGGCGGCCATCTCCTTGACGAGGTCCCCGACGGCCCAGGTATTGACCTGCCAGCCAAGGGTGATCTGCGTTCCGACCTTGTCGCCTTCTGTGACCGCGACGTTCCTCATGTTGTCGCCGAAACGGACCACTTTGAGCTTCCTGCTCTCGACCGCTCCGACTGCGCTCCTCATCCATTTTCCGAGCTCGGAGAGCACGTCGGCGTCCTTCCAGTAGCCCATGATGACCTTCCTTGGAAGGCGCATGCGGGCGTGGATGTAGCCGTGCTCTCGGTCCCCGTGGGCTGCCTGGTTGAGGTTCATGAAGTCCATGTCTATCTCTTCGTCGGGGATGCTGCGGTTGAACTGCGTGGCGAAGTGGCAGTACGGCTTTTGCAGCATCGCAAGGCCGTTGATCCACAGCTTGCTGGGGCTGAAGGTGTGGCACCATGCCACTATGCCGCAGCACTTGTCGGACGCGTTGGCCTGCCGTACCAGCTCCACGACCTCGTCGCTGGTCTTGACCGTATCCTTGTACACGAAGCGGCACGGTATGCGCTTGCTCCTGTTGATCGACCGCGCCATCTCTCTGGCGTTCTTCCTCACCTGCTCTAAGGTCTCCGGCCCGTACAGGTGCTGGCTCCCGACCACGAACCAGAACTCTCTGTCTTTCATATTCATAGTTTTACTCTCCTTTTGGCACCATCAGGGACGGTTCTCCCGGTGCCGATCACTGATCGTTGTTCTGCGGCGTATGGTTACTGCCGCAGCTTTAAAGCTGGTTTGGCACCAGGAGAACCGTCCCTGATGGTGCCGACCATATCATCTATTTTGCGAGAACTGAAGCGGCGGCGGTCTGGGCGGGCATGCAGGCGCGGTAGGTCTGCATGTAGGCGTCGATGCCGCGGACTATGTCGTCTTCGGGGTCTTCGAGGATGGCTTCGCCGGTGGCGAGGACTGCTTCGTCCACGAAGTCCTCAAGGCTCTTTGTGCGGTCCTTCCTGCCCATGAAGCCTGCAAGTATGGCCATGCCCCAGGGGCCGCCTTCTCCTGCGGTCTTGAGAACCGCGATCCTCGTCTTAAGGGCTGCGGCCAGGAGTTTTTGGACGACTCCGGGCGTGGTGAGCAGCCCGCCGTGGGCGGTGAGCTTTTCGACCTTGACGCCCTCCTTATCCAGTATGTCCGCGCCGTACCTGAGGCCGGCCACGCTGGAGATCAGAAGCGAGCGCATGAAGTTCGCGACCGTCAGCTCCCTGCCGGGCTCGCGGAGCACCATCGGGCAGCCTTTTTCAAGGTTCATGACAGGCTCGCCTGCAAAGAAGTTGTATGAAAGCGTGCCGCCGCAGTCCGGGTCGCCGGTCATGGCGAGCTTGTAGAGCTTTTCGTAAAGATCTCCCCCGCTGACCTCCGCGCCGAAGGTGCCGAGCAGCTGCTTGAACATCCCCATCCACGCGTTGATATCCGAGGTGCAGGTGTTGCAGTGCGCCATGGCGACCTGCTTTCCGGCCGGAGTGCAGACGACGTCTATCTCCGGGTAAGGATACGAGAGCGGCTTGTCCAGAACTATCATCGAGAAGATGGAGGTGCCTGCCGAGATGTTGCCAGTCAAGGGCCTGACGCTGGCTGTGGCTACCATGCCTGTTCCTGCGTCGCCCTCGGGCGGGCAGAACGGGATGCCGGGCTTAAGATCGCCTTCGGGATCGAGAAGCCTGGCGCCTTTTTCTGTAAGGCGGCCTGCTACTTCGCCGCAGGGAACGATCTTCGGGAAGAGCTTGTAGATGTCCATCTCCCTGCCCTTTCCGGCCGTGAGTTTCCTGAACTTTTCGGCCATGTCCGGGTCGTACTTTGCGGTCTTTGGCGTGGCGTTCGGCGCCAGAGGCATAAGGCCGCTGGCCTCGTCAATGCCCAGCACCCTCTCGCCGGTGAGCATCTCGTGCACGTAGCCTTCCAGCGCGGTGACGTTGTCCAGATAGTCCAGATGCGGCTCGTTGTTTAAAAGGGCCTGATAAAGATGCGCTATGGTCCAGCGCTGCGGGATGTTGAAATTAAAAAGCCTGGTGAGCTCCTCCGCCGCCTGCGCCGTGATCGTGTTGCGCCAGGTGCGGAAAGGCACCAGGAGTTTTCCTGCCTTATCCCTTGCGATGTAGCCGTGCATCATGGCCGATATCCCGACGCCCGCAAGCGTTTCGGGGACCGCTCCGCACTTTGCCTTAAGGTCCTTTTTCATGTCGATATAGGCTGCGGCGACGCCCTTCATGGCATCGTCAAGGTCGTAGGTCCAAATGCCGCCCTCAAGCCTGTCCGACCACGTGAACGAGCCCTGCGCGACAGGGATCAGCCGCGCATCCGTAAGTACAGCCTTGATCCTCGTGGAGCCCAGCTCTATCCCCAGAAAGCAGCTGCCTGACGCGACTGCTTCTGAAATCTTTCTGTCCATCATACAAACCTCCGCTTAAAGATCTGATATTTACTACGATTCAATTGTAGCCCTGTTTTTTGCATTTTTCAATGGCAAAATCGGGCAAAAAGTTATTTTACAGGGGGTGAAATGACAAGTTGCCGCCTGAGGTGCCCGCCTCCTCCCGCAAGCCCGGCGCTTGTCACCATACGGCGGCTGCGGTATAATAAAGGCACAGGAAACATCACCCGTGCGAATATAAAAGGAGAAGAGAATGGCTGATTTCAAGGCGCTGGACGCGCTGCTTCAAAAGTTCGTGGACGACGGCCTGCCCGGCTGCTCGTGCGTGGTCGCGCAGAAGGGAAAGATACTCTATGAGAACTACTTCGGGTACAGCGACATAGAAAACAAAGTGCCCCTCACCGCGGAGAACGTGTTCCGCCAGGCGTCGCTCACAAAGGTGGCCGAGTACACCCTGGGCATGATGCTCTACGAGCAGGGCCGCTTCCTGATGACCGACCCGCTCTACGAGTACTTCCCCGAGTGGAAGAACTCCACCAAGCGCATCACCCTGCCGGACGGCACCACGGACGTAGTCCCTGTGGACCACCCGATCACGATCAAGAACATCTTCAACATGACCTGCGGCCTTCCGTACCAGTCCATGCCCGGAATGCCCCACAGGAGCCAGGTCTCGCTGGACATGGAAAAGGCCATGCAGAGGTTCTCCGGAAAGTATACATTAAGGGAGCAGATCAGGGCCATGGCGGAAGTCCCCCTGGCCTTCGAGCCCGGCACCCGCTGGCTGTACGGCTTTGCGAGCGAGCTCACCGCTGGCCTTATCGAGCAGGTCACCGGCATGCAGGCGGAGGTGGCCCTCAAAAAGCTCCTCTTCGAGCCCCTGGGCATGGACAGCAGCGCCAACTTCCTCTTCGGAGACCTTGAGCAGCGCCTCGTCAAGAACTACTTCATCACCCCGGGCAAGAAGCTGGGCGAGGAAGGCGCCGTCTACGTGCGAGTTGAAGACCGCGGCCCCGCCATGGTCGGCAAGCTCGGCGAGCTTTCGGGCTTCGCCCGCGTCATAACCAACTGCCGCGACTACACGAAGCTGATGCAGATGCTCGCCAACGGCGGCGTTTTAGGCGGCGAGCGCTTCATGGGCCGCAAGACCATAGACCTGATGCGCAGCAACACCATCACCCAGAAGATGATAGACGAAGACTTCACCAACGACTACCTGGCCGGCTACGGCTACGGCTTCGGCGTGCGCACCCTGCTGGACAAGGGCAAGGGCAACCACAATGGTTCTCTGGGCGCGTTCGGCTGGACCGGCGGCTCCGGCACCTGGGCGGAATCCGACCCCTCCGAGGGCACCTCCATCGTCTACATGCACAACCTGCAGCCCAACCTGGAGCTCTACCACCACATCCGCATGCGCACCGTCGCTTACGGCTGCCTCGACTGAGGGGATCGGCACCGGGAGAACCGTCCCTGAGGTGCGGTTTGTGTAAATAAACAAAAATTTATCAAAACTTTTGCTTGACACAAACAATTTCCAGTGGTAAACTACGACACAAATCTTCAGAAAGGAGCAAAACAGATGACATTCGCCTGCAATAACTACGGATATTACTATTATTATCGCCGCAGGGTGGATCGCTGTTTGCTCACCTGAGTTTTTCCGTTAAGCAAAAACCAGACCACAGCATCCACCGTTTTTCCGCGGTGGATGTTTTTTATTACACGGAGGTAAATCATGAAAAAAGTTATCGCACTCATCATCGTCCTTGCCATGCTGCTGTCCCTTGCCGCGTGCTCGGAAAAGACAAACAACTCAGCAAGCAACACAGGCGCAGACAAGACCTTTACCATAGGCATCTGCCAGCTCGTGCAGCACCCGGCCCTCGACGCGGCCACCCAGGGCTTCATCGACGCGGTCACCAAGGCTCTCGGCGACAAAGTCACCTTCCTCAATAAGAACGGCTCCGGCGACCAGGCCAACTGCACCACCATAGTCAACGGCTTCGTCTCCCAGAAGGTGGACATGATCATGGCCAACGCAACACCGGCCCTCACCGCTGCCGCAAGCGCCACCAAGGACATACCCATCCTCGGACCATC
>CAMYWZ010000069.1 GCA_947302945.1 uncultured Bacillota bacterium | reverse complement strand
CCCCAGCGGCCCCCCTTCGCGTCCCCCGCGCTCCCACGCCACCAAAAGCACCGTCCCTGCGGTGCCGTTTAATCCTATTTCCAGAGATCTTCGGGGTAGTCGCCGGCGGCGGTCTTGGCGCGCATGGCTTCGACGACGACCGGGCGGTCCTCCTTGTAAGTTACGCCGTACCAGCGGTCGGGCGCAGGCAGGACTTTAACGCGGGCCTTGCCCTCAGCCACCAGCTCGCTCGTTACGATGGGTATGAAGAATTCGCCCTTGATCGGGTTCGTAGCCAGGATCTTCTCCAGAGCCGCAGGGAACTTGGCTTTAAGCTCCGTGATGATGCTCGGGGTGAAGCCGAAGAAGTTCATGGAGACCGGCGTTCCGACGGGGACTTCGTCCCAGGTCTTGCCGTCGTCCTCGGTGAACTGGATCTTGCCGTCCTTCCAGCAGATCTTGGTGCGCTCATCCAGGTGCTGCAGGTATCCGTTTTTGGTGACACAAACGCCGCGCGCGACGGTGCCATTCTCGGTGAGCGTGTTTTCTATCTGGTAGCCGGCCATGCAGTAGTCGTAGTACTTGCCGTCCTTGGCCTTCGACAGGTAGTCGTACATGACCTTGAAGACGTCTTTGCCGTAGTAGTCGTCCGCGTTGATGACGCCGAAAGGCGCGTCAATCAGGTCTCTTGCGGCGAGTATGGCGTGGCCTGTGCCCCAGGGCTTTTCGCGGCCTTCGGGGACCTTGAAGCCCTCGGGGATGTCATCGATGTCCTGGTAGGCGTAGAGTATGTTCATGTGCTTTGCGGCGCCGCGCTCCATGATGGCTTTGAAATCCTTCTCGATGGAGTGCTTGATGATGCAGATGGCTGTCTCGAAGCCCGCCGCTTTAGCGTCGTAGAGCGAGTAGTCGATGATGACTTCGCCGCAGGGGCCGATGGGGTCTATCTGCTTGAGTCCGCCGTAGCGGCTTCCCATTCCGGCCGCCATTACCACAAGTATCGGTTTTTTATTCATTGGAACACCTCCGTAAAGTATCTATTTTCAACATTATATGATATACTATCTGAAGAGATTTTACAAGGAAGGCAAAGCCCATGGACAGGAAGTTTGACAAAAAACGCATCATAAAGATCATAGTTTCGGTGGCGGTGTTCGCCGTCATAGCGTGGCTGATGATGAGCGGCAGGCTCGAAGGCTTCGACCTTGCGGTCCAGAAGTTCTTCTTCAGCTTCAGGCGCGACTGGCTGACCACCATTCTGGTGCCGTTTTCCTACAGCGGCAACTGGCCTCTGCCGGCAGTCATATGCGCGGTGCTTCTGATAGTGCCGAAGACGCGGCTGTCCTTCGGGCTCCCGATGTCGGTCACCTGCCTTTCGTGCGTGGGCATCTATCAGGCGCTGAAGTACTCGTTCAAAAGGCCCAGGCCGAACGTTTCGCTGCACCTGCTGATCCAGGACGGCTACAGCTTCCCCAGCGGCCACTCGCTGACCAGCCTCGTGGCCTGGACCATGCTGATACTGCTGTTTGCCTACTATTACCGCACCGGCGGAGCGTCGCTGCCGATATATAAAAAGCACCCGCAGCCCGCGCAGGCCTACATCAGGGACAACGGCAAGCGCCGCCTTGTAAGCGGCCTTTTGATCGCGTACATCGTGCTGATGGGGCTCTCCCGCATCTACGTGGGCGTCCACTGGCCCAGCGACGTCTTCGGCTCCTGGGTCCTTGGCATCGCCGTCATCGAGATAATGCAGGCCATCTGGCTGTAATGGCACCTCAGGGACGGTCCTTTTGGTGCCGAAAGGAGAGAGTTATGAGTCTGGAAAAATACAGAGCTGAGCTGGACGTAATAGACAAGGCGCTGGAGGAGAACTTCGTGAGGCGCATGAAGGTCGTCGCGAAGATAGGGGAGTACAAGAGGGCGAACGGGATCCCGACGCTGGATGCCGGCCGCGAGAAGGCCGTGCTTGAAAAGCACACGAAGGACATCGAGCCGGACTTTGTTCCCTACATGGAAGAGTATTTCAAGGCGATGATGGCTATCTCGAGGAAATACCAGGACGACAATAGAAATTTATTTGGAATTAAAGGCAAATAATGGTTGACAAACATTGTAAGCTATGGTAAATTATTTACGCAAGTTCAGGCCATAGCATACGGAGTCTAAGCAGCCCCTGGGACAAAGGTCACACTGTCGTTTTTTCAGGCCGGAACTGTACGCAGCCTCCGTTCCTTTTCTGCGGTAAAGATCTGCAGGAAGGGCGCGGAGGCTTTCGCATTTCAATAAAGACGGTGTATCCTTGCATTGTTCGGGTCGAAGACAGGCTCGGAAGGATAGTCCGGGTAAGTGTCATAGAAGGAGTCCCAGAAACCGTCCGGGACAGGCGGGACCTCGCTGCCGCTCTGGCCGGAGGCCCCGCCGGGGACGTCCGTCACCTCGCGCTCCGCGTCAGGATCGTCCGCCCACATCAGTTCGGCCCGCAGCGCGGTAAAGACTATCCTGACGGGAAAATCGAAGCGCAGCCCCACCGCGCCGCCTCTTGACAGGGTCAAAAACCCGACGGACCACCCGTCGGAGGAGGTCTGCACTCCGCCGGCGCTTATCGTGTAGCCGCCTTTTAGAATACCGAGGCTTCCCGAAATGACCGAGGGGTGCATGTAGGGCGCCACCTGCCTTCCCGGGTCGCTTTGAAGAAACAGGCCGGGACTGATCACGCCCAGACCTGAAAACCCGTAGAGCGAGTACAGGTTGCAGCCGTAAGCGCTGCTTACCAGCGGAATGGTGATACATATCCCCGAAACAAAGGAATTGAGCGTGGCGTTTGCGGCAACGTGAAACACCGGCTGGACCTGGATCTCGAAATCGCAAGCCCCGAGCGTCCTTCCGACCGCTCCGCTGTAAAGATCGCCGCGCCCTTCGACGCTGACGCGGACGCGACCGCCGCTTTGCACTTCTAACAGGGCCGCGTCCGGCAGCTGCCCAGTCCAGCAGACATACTGGGTGGCGTTCAGGTACCCGGTGAGCGCCGCCGCGTCTATCTGCCTGTCGGAAATGCGTATCTCCCTGCCGTTCACGTCCTGCCCCTGCCAGTAACCGCCGCTGTAGTGCCAAAGTTCAACGCTGAAAGTCCTGTCGATGAAGGCGAGCACTTCCTCGCGGGGCTCATAATACCAGTAAGCTGACGCTGTCCGCGGCAGAAAGCACAGCAAAACAGAGGCGAGGACAGCCGCTGCCCGCCGAAGAGTTTTGATTCGTTTCTTCATGGTCTACTTTTCCCAGGCAAACACGCTCTCAAATCCGCTGCTGATGGTGCCGTCGTAGTCGTGTATGGCTGCAGCGCTGAACGTGGGGATCCCGTCTCCGAAGCACTTCGCGGACACCATGACGTACTTGTCCGCAAGCGAGCCGCTGACGTCTATGGGCTGCTCCACATCCCTTTCCGAAGGGTCGTACTGCGCGGGGTCGGCGAGCCAGGTGCCGTCGCTGTCGTAACCGGTCAGGAGAAGGTCTCCGTCCCCGTCGTCCTTATAGACGCGAAGCGAGACCGTAAAATGCAGCCCGGACGGCACTTTCGGGTGATTGTAGCAAAGAATGTAGCGCCCCGGAGCGCCGGTGATCCTGGCCCTTAATACAGTATCGGCCGGCAGCCGCATCGCGAAGTCCAAAAGGCTTTCCGCCGTGTCATCACCGCCCTCCGCAGACGAAGCCCCGGCAGGCAAAGACGTGTTTTCGGGACCTGCGGACGCCCCGGCAGCATTGCCCGGCGCATTCGCGGCATTTACCGCCGGCCCTCCGGAGATCTGTTCCTTTCGGGCGCATGAAACAAAAAGCCCCGCGATAAAAGCGAGGCAGACCAGTAAAGCGATCAGCTTTCTCATAATACCCTCCGCTTGACTATATTTGAGTCCAAGCATTAACCCCGGGGAGTATTATACAGGCTGAAAGCCTTGAAATAAAGCGGTTTTTGGGCTTTCGGCGAAAGTCTGTGCAGAGGACCTTTACGCACACGGCGGGCGTTGCAGGCGCAACGGCACCGGGAGAACCGTCCCTGAAGTGCCGCATTGTCATTCTGAGCGAAGCGAAGAATCTTTGGCACCGGGAGAACCGTCCCTAAGGTGCCTAGAGCCACTTTTTCTTTTTAAAGAAGATGAGGCAGCCTATGGCTATGGCGAGGCTGACGAGGATGACGGCAGGGTAGCCCCAGGTCTTGTCGAGCTCAGGCATGTAGCGGAAGTTCATTCCGTACCAGCCGGCGATCAGCGTCAGCGGCATGAATATGGTCGTTACGACGGTCAGCAGCGTCATGGTGCGGTTCTGGCGCACGTCCAGCTGGGTCTGGTAGAGTTCGCGGACCTGGCTCGTGTGGTCACGCAGGGAAGCCGCGATGTCGTCCAGGCGCAGCATGCGGTTCATGAACAGGTGCAGGTAGTGCAGGTCTTTTTCCTTGAAGAAGCCGTTTTCGTTCTCCTCCAGCTCCTGGGTCATGTCTATGAGCTGGGCGTAGTGGATGCGAAGCTCCCTTGTCTGACTGCGCATCTCGTTGATGCGCTCCAGGCTGAGCTTTTCTTCCTCGGCAAGGATGCGGGCCTCGAACTCGTCCAGCTCCTTTTCCATGTCCTCCATGACGCGAAGGTCGTTTTCTATGATGGTCTCAAGAAAATCGTAGAGAAAGCGCTCCAGGCAGCCCTTTTTCGTGTGCTTGCTGCGCGAGATCGCCATTACCATCTCCTCGGCCTTGCCGTTGTCGTCGATGAAGACCATGCCCCGCGCGTCCAGCGCGAAAGCAAAGCGCCAGTCCCTTTTGTCCAGCGCGCCCCTGTCCGGGATCAGGAAGCTGCCGGTGAGGGAGTCGTAGTTGACTTCAGCCTTGGTGCTGGCGACCGGGGCGGACAGAAGGTCCTGCTCTGTGCCTATGTTGAACAGCGGGGCTTTCTTAGCCCACTCCTGTGGTGTTACGACCGCCACGAACTGGTTTTTAGCTGCGGCAGGTGCGGTCTGGCCGTCGGTCTTTGCCTCTGTGGGATGGAACAGCGATTCCTCGCTTATCTCCTCGAGCGTTTCTTTGAGTAAATAAACTTTCAATGGATATCTCCTTCGGGGGATCTTCGGTCAGAAGCTGCCCTTTTTTATGACTTTGGCGAGGGTCTTGGCGAGCTTTTCCTGCAGGGCACGGTTCTCCTCGAGAAGGTCGAAGATGCCGTCCTCGGAAAGGACGCCGCGCTTAAGGTCTGCGGGGATCCTGCCGGCTTCGTCGGCGTCGAAATCCCTCATCCACTGTTCGCTTGCGTAGTAGGCCGCAAGCTTTCTGATGTCGTCCAGCGCCATGCTGTACTCGTCGAGGGCTTTGTCTGCAGCCCCGATCGCAGCAGCTGCCCTGTCCAGCTTTTCTTCCATTGCCTTGATACGGTCGATACGGTTCATGGTTTTCCTCCTGAAAAAAGGGGCGGTCCTTTGGACCGTCCCTGAAGCTTATCCTGTGTACAGGCTGTTGGTAGAGAATTCAGGCTCGCAGGTGGTGTCGATGCCAAGGTCGTGGAAGGTCTGGTCGTCCCTTTCGGAGAGGATGGCGGTGCAGTGGGCCTTGCAGTCCCTCAGCTCCACGAGCTTGTTTACGGCAAGCCCTGCCATGGGGTTTACAGTTGCTGAGATCGTGAGCGCGGTGAGGACTTCCTCGACTGTCAGCGAGTTCTTCTGCTTGCACAGAACGTCTTTTTTAAGGTGCTGGATGGTCTCCAGAACGTCGTCGGAGACGAGCTGCATCTCGTCCGGTATGCCGCAAAGGGCCTTGACCGCGTTGAGCAGCATAGAGGCTCCTGCCACCATCAGCTCTGAGCTGCGGCCGGTAACGATGCGGCCGTCCGGAAGCTCTATGGCCATGGCGATGACGTTCTCGAACTTGTCCGGATCCAGACCGCGCTTGTGCTCCGCGTACTCAAGGGCGGGCTTTACGACCACGCGGTCCATCGGATCTGCGCCGACTTCGTCCATCAGAAGCTTGGCGCGCTTGAGGCAGGTCTCGTCTATTACGCCTTTCTTGTAGTCCACGCGGGCTATCATGTAGCGGCGGATGATCTCCTGTATGCTTGCCTGGCGGCAGACCTCGTCGTCCACTATGGCAAAGCCTGCGCGGTTGACGCCCATGTCGGTGGGAGAATTGTACTCGCTGGCGGTGCCGGAGATCTTCTCGAGTATCCTCTTGAGCACCGGGAAGGTGGCCAGATCCCTGTTGTAGTTGACTGCCACCTTGCCGTAGGCCTCCAGGTGGAAGTTGTCTATCATATTTACGTCCTTGAGGTCCACGGTGGCGGCCTCGTAGGCGATGTTGACGGGGTGTTTTAAGGG
>CAMYWZ010000068.1 GCA_947302945.1 uncultured Bacillota bacterium | reverse complement strand
CATGAGCCCGGAGGAGATGATCAGCCACAGTTTCTTCGTGAACCATACAGAGACCTTCTTTGACTACTACAAAAAGAACCTGATCTATCCGGATGCCAAGCCCAACAAGGCTCACAGGGCTCTGGCCAAACTGGAGGCCCAGGGAAAACTTAAGGCTGTGGTCACCCAGAACATAGACGGTCTGCATCAGATGGCCGGTAATAAAAAGGTGTATGAACTTCACGGATCGGTGCTGAGGAACTACTGCATGAAATGCCATCAGTTCTATGATCTGGACTACATCATGGATGAGTATCACTGCAAAGGAAACGTTCCCATCTGTCCGGTCTGCGGAGGCATAATCAAACCTGACGTTGTACTCTACGAGGAAATGCTGGATGAAGACTGCATCAATAAGGCCGTGAGCGCTATCTCAAAAGCCGACACACTTATCATCGGCGGCACCTCGCTTGTGGTATATCCCGCAGCGGGATTCGTGCGCTATTTCAGAGGAAATCACCTGGTGCTCATCAACAAGCAGGAGACCCCGTACGATTCCCATGCCGATCTGGTGATCCACGATTCTATAGGAAAAGTAATGGATATGGACTAATTATGAAAAGTTTGTATACATTGTGAAAATATAATTTTGTTCTTTACTTTGAGGTCGATTTTTGATATAATCGCAATATGTATGGATTAAAAAACATGAACCTTGTTTTTTGGGCATTGGAAGTCATTCTCCATACACATGAAACAGTTCAAAATCTGTAGTACTACATACACACATTTACACCTAGGAGGAAATAATCAAATGAGAGAAGTTGTAATCGCAAGTGCAGTAAGAACTCCCATCGGCAAGTTCGGCGGAAGCTTAAAGGACGTATCAGCCAGAAAGCTCGGAGCTATCGTTATCAAGGAAGCTCTGAACAGAGCAGGCGTTGATCCCGCAATGGTAGACGAAGTCATCATGGGCTGCGTACTCCAGGGAGGTCTTGGACAGAACGTTTCCAGACAGATGTCCTTAGACGCCGGAGTTCCTGTAGAAGTTCCTACATTCACCATCAACAAGGTCTGCGGATCCGGTCTGAGAGCTGTTGAGCTCGCTGCTCAGATCATCAAGGCAGGCGACGCTGATATCGTAGTAGCAGGCGGAGCTGAAAACATGTCAGCTACAGCTTATGCAATGCCCGCAGCAAGATGGGGAGCCAGAATGTTCGACACCAAGATGGTAGACATGATGGTAAACGACGGACTTTGGGATGCATTCAACGGATATCACATGGGTATCACAGCTGAGAACGTTGCTGAGCAGTGGGGACTTACCAGAGAGCAGCTTGACGAATTCTCAGTTATTTCCCAGCAGAGAGCAGAAGCTGCTGTAGATTCCGGCAGATTCGACGACGAGATCGTTCCTGTAACCATTCCTCAGAGAAAGGGTGATCCTATCGTATTCGCAAGAGACGAGCATCTTACCAGAGGATCCTCCATGGAGAAGGTTGCTAAGCTTAAACCCGCATTCAAGAAGGACGGCGGAGTTGTAACAGCTGCTAACGCTTCCGGTATCAACGATTCCGGCGCTGCTGTAGTAGTTATGTCCGCAGAGAAGGCAGAAGAGCTTGGAATCAAGCCTCTTTGCAAGATCGTTTCCTATGCTTCCGGCGGAGTTGATCCTTCCATCATGGGAGTTGGTCCTGTTCCTGCTTCCAAGAAGGCTCTTGAGAAGGCCGGCCTCACAATCGACGATATCGATCTCGTAGAAGCTAACGAAGCTTTCGCAGCTCAGTCCCTGGCAGTAAGAAAAGAATTAGGTCTTGATCCTGAAAAGACCAACGTAAACGGCGGAGCTATCGCACTCGGACATCCTATCGGAGCTTCCGGCTGCAGAATCCTCGTTACTCTGATCTATGAAATGATGAAGAGAGACAGCAAGAGAGGTCTTGCAACTCTTTGCATCGGCGGCGGAATGGGAACATCCCTCATCGTTGAGAGATAATAATTCTTAACCGAATCACACGGCCGGCGGCTTCGGCCGCCGTGCCCTTACGGTCCATTAGCTCAGCTGGGAGAGCGTCTGGGTGACAACCAGAAGGTCACAAGTTCAAGTCTTGTATGGGCCACCAACGACAAACCCCGAAATTTCAACGGTTTCGGGGTTTTGCATTTTGTGCTGATTTTTACATGAAATATTTTTTACAAATGATTTTACAAATGCCGGTCTGCATGAGGCTGGTCAAGGCTGCCGGGTCAGAACAACATTATCTTCTGCGATCCGTATGGTATTCTTGTTCACGACCTCTATCGTGATCGTGCGCTTTACGGAATCGCTGCTTGTCGCCGTAAGCTTCCCGGTGGACTGATCGTAGGCGGACTCTGAATCAGCGCGATAATAATCGGTTTTGTTAAAGTAATTGATCGCCCAGCCGTCATCGTCTTTGCGCACCCTGAGTCCGTAGGCAGCGCCTTCGCTGTACCAGGTGCCCTTAAGATCTGCCAAAGACATGCTCTTCTGGCCTGAGGCAGCATTGTTTGCAGCCGGCTCTTTATCGTTTGTATTTGCGGAGCCGCATGCTGCAAGACCTAAGATCAGCACACATGACAGCAGTATTGCTATCGTTCTTTTCATCGTCGGACCTCCTTGAACATTTCTGACATCAGTATTATATCATTGATCTCCCTGAGATAAAAGAGTTCTGATCCAAGCAGCCCAAAGAATTGTTACGCAGTTTCGATCATTAATACTGAATGGGCTTGCATTTAAAGCAGTTTTATCATGCTGAAGAGCGTCGGCTCTCGGATGCGGCTCGATATGATTTACCGGCCGCGATCCGGTCAAAGTGATATAAAGTGATTGACAAAGCTCCGAACATAGTGTAAACTTCGTACAATGGTTAGACAGTCTAACGATTTTTCTGCCCGGCATCGGGACTTCGGACTCACGGAAAGGAACAGTAATGGCAGTCATCCGGAATCCATACAACGCCGTTCTGACGCGCGCGTATCACAACGTACTCAGGCTCGAGGAAACGAAGCGGAAGTATTCCCGGACGACAACCTCCTTCCGCGGCCGCAACGCCATGGAATTCATCTATGAAGCAGCGGAGGACGGAAAGGGTTCGCGGACGCAGGGAGAGATAGCCGCATATCTCAAGATCACGCGGCCGTCCTGTACCACCCTGATAGAAAAGCTCGAGAGCCTCGGCTACGTCGAGCGCCGCAGGAGCCGCACCGACGAACGCCAGGCGGACATCTTCCTCACCCGCAAGGGCCGGCTCGTTACCGTCTACCAGTCCACACACAGAAACAAAATGATCGACGCGACGCTTAGGGAATTCACGCCGAAGGAGCAGGAGATCATCTACCGCGGTTTTCTGCGTCTGAACGAAGTGTTCGAAGAATGCATCGACTCGCTTGAAAACAGCGCGTCCCACAAGGAAAAAGTGAAAGGAGCCACTGAATGAAACCCGTTTCCCCCGAAGAATACAAACGCATGCTCAAGGACGACTGGGACTGGGCCAACCGCATAGTGCAGGCAGTAAAGAACGATCCGCGCTCTTTCGTCAAGTACCGCGACCCGCGCCCTATCATCTCGATCAAGAACATGATCGAAACGTCCGCCGAGCTTTTCGCGGACCACGTCGCCTTCTATACGAAGTTCGAAAAGGGCCCGTACAAGACGATCACATATGCCGAATACCTCGCTGACATCAACGCTCTGGGCACCCAGCTGATCGCGATGGGCCTTAAGGAGAACCGCATAGCCATAATAGGCGAGACCAACTACACCTGGTCTGTCAGCGACCTTGCAGTCGTCTGCGGAACCGGCTGCGCAGTGCCTCTCGACAAGGAACTCCCCTACGCGGACCTGAAGAACCTCATAAAGGAATCCGAGGCCACCGCCGTTCTCTTCGACAAGAAGCGCGAGCCCATGTTCACGCGCATGATGGCCGAAGGCGGCACAGGGCTCAAGTACCTCATAGCCCAGCAGGAGCGCGGGGACCGCACCGTGGAAATAGAGCTTGAAGGTGAAAAGAAGTCCGTTGAAGTCCTCTCCTTCTGGAAGCTCGTAGAGGCCGGAAAGGCGCTCGTCGCCGGCGGAGACAGGAGCTTCATCGACGCCCAGATCGACTCCCGCGAAACGTCGATAATCATATTCACATCCGGCACGACAGGCCTTGCCAAGGGCATCATGCTCTCCCACCGCAACATCTGCGCCGACCTGATGGTATCCCCGACGGTCCTGTACGTTTCGGACCACGAGATCTTCTTCTCTATGCTGCCCATACACCACACCTACGAGTACACGGCAGACTTCCTGATGCCCCACTACAAGGGCTCGGCTGTCGCGCACTGCGAAGGACTCAAGTACATACTGAAGAACATCCAGGAAGTCCACCCCACATTCTTCCTCGGCGTTCCCGCGGTCTTCGAGACTCTGCACAAGCAGATCTGGAAAGGCATACGCGCCAAGGGCAAGGAAGCCGCTGCGAAGAAAGGCGTCAAGATCTCGCTCTTCTTCCGCAACAAGCTGCACATGGACGTTTCCAACCTCTTCTTCAAGGAGATCAAGGAGCAGTTCGGCGGAAGGTTCCGCATGTTCATAGCCGGCGGAGCAGCGATCAACCCGGCCATACTCGAAGACTTCCAGGCCTTCGGGATCCAGGCTCTGCAGGGCTACGGCCTTTCCGAGTGCGCTCCCATGGGCGCCCTCAACCCCGACACCTGCCCCAAGGCCGCGTCGATCGGCGTTGCCTTCCCGGGCTGCGGAGCGAAGATCTTCGAGCCTAACGAAGAAGGCATAGGCGAGATCTGCATCCAGGGCGAGAACGTGATGCTCGGATACTTCAAGCGTCCGGACCTTACCGCGGAGATCATACGCGACGGCTGGCTCCACACCGGAGACCTCGGCTACATCGACAAGGACGGATACATCTACATCACCGGCCGCGCCAAGAACGTCATCATAACCAAGAACGGAAAGAATGTCTTCCCCGAAGAGCTCGAATACGAGCTTTCGCTCCACGACTGCATCAATGAATCCATGGCGTTCGAGCTTGAGTCCGAGACCAAGGACGACACAGTCATAGCCGCGTCGATATACCCCGACTGGGACGTCGTGAAGGCGGCGCTCGGCGAAGGCGCGGACGATCCCGCCAAGGTCGAGGAATTCATCTGGAAGGCTGTGAACCAGGTCAACGACAACAACCCGTCCTACAAGATGATCAAGCAGATCTTCATACGCCACACTCCGCTCGAAAAGAACACTTCGAACAAAGTCGTGCGCTTCCGTCCCGGCAACAAGCAGGGCAACTGATATACTGCGAAAACGAAAAGAGGGACAGTCCTGAAAACGGGCTGCCCCTCTTTTTTTAATGTGTGAAGCTCAGATCGATTCGTAAGTGGTGCGGTCGAGGACTTCGCGCTGCATCACGTCGGAAAGCGTGATGTAGTATGCGGAGTAGCCGGCGACGCGGACTATCAGATCCTTGTGCTTTGCGGGCTCCTTGCGCGCCGCCTGGAGCTCTTCTTTTGTTACGACGTTGAACTGGATGTGCTTGCCGCCGTTGGTCAGATATATCTTGATGAGGTTGGCGAGTTTTACGAGGTCGTCGTCGGTCTTCATGGCGGACGGGCTGAACTTCATGTTCATGAGCATGGCCTGGTACTCGTCCTGGTTGACGGTCATGGCGGACTGGAAGACCGCGAGGGGCCCTACGTGGTCCCTGCCCTGCGCGGGCGAAGTTGCGGCATCGGCCAGGATCTCGCCGGCGAAGCGGCCGTCCGGCGTTGCTCCTACGGACTTGCCGCCGGGCTGGTGAGCCGTGATGGATATGGCGTTGGGTACGCACTTGCCGCCGCAGGCGCTGTCGCACGCGGAGAAGTACTCGGCGTACTTGGCGTAGACTTCAGCCACCATCTTGTCCGGTTCCTCTTCGTTGTTGCCGTACTTGGGGGCGTGCAGGAAGTCGAGGCGCATGTCCTCGTAGCCCTGCCAGTTGGCTTCGAGAGCCGTCTGAAGCTGCTCCATGGTGTATTTCTTCTGATCGTAGACGAGGTTCTTGACCGCAGTCAGCGAGTCGCCGACGTTCACGACGCCTACGGCCGAGCAGACCGTCAGGGCGTCGAAGGGCTTCATGTGGATGGAGAGCACTTCCTTGCCCTCTTCCAGGCAGCCCGGCGTCATGATGGAGCGCAGGAAGTCCGGTGTAAGATCCCTGCGGACTATGATGCTGGTGTAGAAGTACTTGGCCGCCATATCTACGCAGTACTTCAGCTGCTTGTAGAACGCTGCCTTGTATTCTTCGAATGTCTTAAAACTCGTTACCTCGCCGGTCTTGATGCCTACGTCGCTCTTG
>CAMYWZ010000067.1 GCA_947302945.1 uncultured Bacillota bacterium | reverse complement strand
GATGGGGGTGACGTTAAGGGGGACCGCTGGGTTTTACCTCAGGTAAAAGCCAGTGCAGCACCTAAGGGACGGTTCTTTTGATGCCATATAGGCTATTAAGTTGCGGCAGTATGGTTGCCTGGAGGACTGTCGGGGAACCCGGTTCTTAGCGATTGGCAAGCCAAAACTAATGACTGAGGGCGCCGACAGAGCTTAGAACCGCTGGGAGGGGCCCCCGTCAAGGCGCGAGACGTGTCCGACAGACAACCATACGCCGCAGAAAAACGATCAACAAAAACGGCACCGGGAGAACCGTCCCTGATGGTGCGTGATACCATGGCGGCGATGAGTTCGTCCTGGGGGAGGGGGGAGGTGTAGGCGAGGGGGATGTCGAGGATGGTCCTGGCCCCTGTGGCGCCTTCACTTGCGAGCCTGAATACTGCCCTGGCGTAGGCAGCGAGTATGCAGGAGGTGAATTCGGGGTTGGAATCCAGCTTGAGCCTGAACTCTATGAGCTCGGTGTCTTCCTTGTTCCATCCGGTCCTGCCTGATCTTATCACGGAGCCTCCGTGCGGAAGCCCCTTGTGCTTCGCGTTCAGCTCTTCCTGGCTGATGAAATGGACTGTGGTATCGTAGTCGGCGAAGTAATCCGGCATGGTGACTATGGCTTTTTCGATGGCAGCCTTGTCCGCGCCTTCCTTGGCGACAACGAAGCATTCGCGGGTGTGCTTCTGCCTGGTCGTCAGCTGCGGCTGGGCGCCGCTCCTTACCGCTTCGACCGCGGATTCCACGGGCACCGTGTACTGCCTCGCGTCCTGAACACCTTCTATGTTCCTGATCGCGTTCGAGTGGCCCTGGCTGACGCCGCGCCCCCAGAAAGTGTAGTTCTCGCCATCCGGAAGTATGGTCGTGGCGAGATGGCTGCGAGCTTTCCGCCGGCTTTTGCCGCCGCGTCCACATTTTTGAAGTGTTTCGGGATGTCGTGATGGTTGTCGAAGCTGTCCACGACGTTGTACATCGCGGCGTATTTGGGAGTCTGCTTTGGAAGGTCGAAGGCGCTTCCGCTGCAGAGTATCAGCACGTCTATGTCCTGCTTTTCGTCCAGGGCTGACGCGGGCAGCACTTTGACGCCTTCCGTCAGCGGCTTTACCGCCGAAGGGTCTCTTCTTGTGTATATGGCTGCCAGCTCAAGGTCCGGGTTCTGCTTTACCGCGCATTCCACGCCGCGCCCCAGGTTTCCGTAGCCGAGTATTCCTATCCTTATCTTTTCCATGTCTTGATCTCCTTGTTATCTGAGGCTTTCCGGGATCAGGTCCAGAGCCGCTATGTCCTCGTAAGTCTGCGGCTTTACGGCCCATTCGGCTTTGCCGTCCTTTACGAAGAGCACTCCCGGCACGGGGTTCCTGTTGTAGTTCGAAGCCATCGAGTAGCCGTAGGCGCCTGTGGAAAGCACCGCTATGACGTCGCCCGGCTGCGGGTCCGCAAGCAGGGCGTCTTTGATTATCATGTCGCCGGATTCGCAGCACTTGCCGCAGATGCTGACGGTCTTGTCAGCGGGAAGCTCCGGCTTGCTGACCGAGACCGCTTCGTATTTCGCGCCGTAGAGGGCAGGGCGTATGTTCTCGAACATGCCTCCGTCTATGGCCGCGTAAGTCCTGATCCCGCGCACTTCCTTGATCGAACCTATGGTATAGAGCGTGATTCCGGCCTCAGCCGAAAAGCTCCTTCCGGGCTCTGTGACGAGCGCCGGGACCTTTATGCCACGCTCAGAGGCGAACTGCTCAGCCTTCCTGATCATCGGGTCAAGGAAGAAGGAGAAAGGCTTCTTCTGCTCTCCCGTGTACCTGGCGCCGAAGCCTCCGCCTATGTTCAGCTCCTCTATCCAGTATCCGCAGTATTCGTGTATCTTGTCCGCCACAGCGAAAGCAGCGTCCATGGCCGCAAGGAATGCTGTGTTCTCAAAGATCTGCGAACCGATGTGGAAGTGGAGCCCGAGGACGTTCACCCACTTGCTTTCGACAGCCATCTTTACGTAAGGCAAAATTCTGTCATCATCCAGAGGAATGCCGAACTTCGAGTCCTTTTTCCCCGTCACGACGTAGTCGTGCGTATCCGCCTTGACTCCCGGCGTGATGCGGAAGAGGACGTTCATGACGCGGCCCTTTTTCGCAGCAGCCTTCTCTATCATCTCGAGTTCGAGCAGGCTGTCGATGATGATGCGGCCTATCCCGTGCTCTACGGCCAGGTCTATCTCCGCCTGCGACTTGTTGTTGCCGTTGAACTCTATGCGCTCAGCAGGAAAGCCCGCTTTGACAGCCGTGTACAGCTCTCCGCCGGACACCACGTCTATGCAGACGCCTTCCTTTTCCATGAGTTTGAACATGGCTTTGCACGCGAAGGCCTTGGAGGCGTAGGCTATGCGGTTCTGAGGATGTCCTTCCGAGAAGGCAGCCTTCATCTCCCTGATGCGGTCTGTGATCACGTTCTGAGAGTATATATAGACCGGGGTCCCGTACTCTTTCGCAAGCTGCAGAAGATCGCATCCGTCGAATAAGAGCCTGCCGTTCCTGATCTCAAAGTATTCTCTGTCCATATCGTGTCTCCGTTACAAAAATTGTATAATATTTTTGTATTATAACACCAAACTTTTGCCTTCACAATAAAAAATCGCGCCGTTGCGTCAAATATCTGCGTTTGAAAAGAGCAGCCTTTATGGTATGATATTAGAAAGAGGACAGGGATTTGAGCTACAGCTGTACAGACAAAAGAGAAAAGTGGATACGCGCGCTGCTGCTTGCAGTTTTGATACTTTGGACGGCCTTCATCTTCGCAAGGTCGCTCAGATCCGCGGACGATTCTACAGAGGAGAGCGCTTTTTTTCTTGACCTGATAAGCAGGTTCATTCCTTCTGTCAGCATGCATTTTGTCAGGAAGCTGGCGCATTTTACGGAGTTCTTCATTCTCGGATGCCTTGCGGACGCGGTTTTCCGGAGCCTGTCCGGCAGGAAAAAGAGACCCTTGCTCACTGCGGCGGTCTTCTCGTCATGCTACGGTCTTGCAGCTGCAGTCACGGACGAGCTTCTGCAGCTTTCAAGCCCGGGAAGAAGCTGCCAGATATCAGACATGCTTCTGGATCTTTCAGGCGTTCTGACCGGAGCCATACTTACAGCACTGCTTATGCACGTCCTTCAAAAGGAGAAAGAATAATGACTAAAAAACTGCTCGCACTGCTTCTGGCTCTGGTGATGCTTTTCGCCGCTGCCTCATGCACTCCGGGAAGGAACAACACAAACAACGCAGCGCCTTCGGGAAACACCAATAACGCTGTGCCGTCCGGAAACACGAACAACGCAGCACCGTCGGGAAACACCAACAACACTGCTCCTCCGGAACCGGATCCGAATGCGGAAGAACAGGAACGCTTTGCCGCTTTCGTATTCAAGCAGTACAAGTATTCCATAGAGAAGAACTATACCATCGCACACATCTACTATACGGATCCCGCGGCCTCGGGCCTGGATCCGGACAACATAGAGGTCAGCTTCGGCAAAGCCCCGGACGATGAGTCCATGGAGAAGGACAGGACCTATTACAGAGGCCTCATGGAGGAGTTCAGGGCTTTCGACAGGTCAAAGCTCACGCCGCTTCAGCAGGATGAGTACGACAGCCTGGAGTGGGAGATAAGCACGGTCCTTCTCATGTCGGACGAGAAGTACGATTACTACTCTCAGCTCTTCACGCCTCCCAACAGCCTCGAGGCCAACATAGAGGCCATTCTGACCAGCTGGGATATAAGGAACGAACAGGACATAAAGGATATGATCACGCTCATAGGCACCATACCCGAATATGTCGAAACTTCCATAGCTTACGCCAGAAAACAGCAGGAAAAGCAGCTTCTCATGACTGACTTCGATCAGGTCATAGAAAGCTGTTCCGACATCCTCGCCAACGGCATGGACAGCTACTCGGTCTACTGCATAGTCAGTCAGGTGGACGAGGTCGAAGGTCTTTCGGATACCAAAAGGGAAGAATACAAAGCAAGTCTTAAGGAGGCTTTCGCGGCCAGCTATTTTCCTTCGATAGAAAAGCTGCGCAGCGAGTTCTCCGCAATGAAGGGCGGCTGGAACAATACCGGCGGATTTGCCATGCTGCCGTACGGAGACGAATACTACGCGATCCTTCTCAATTATAAGGCCGGCACGTATCAGAAGAGCGTTGATGACTTCTTCGACGAGATGGCTGAAAGCTTCGATTCCATAGTCGCGGCCTATCAGGAGCTGTACAGAAGGGATCAGGCGGCAGTTGAACGCTACTACAGCGGCTCGTTTGATACGGGATATTCGGATTACACTCAGATACTGGATTCCGTTAAGCAGAAAATGCTTGCCGACCATCCTGAGATAAAGGACCTTGAGTACAGGATACAGAAAGCCGATCCTCAGGAGAAGCTTTCAGAAAAGAGCATTGCGGTATACTTTATCGTACCGGCTCTGGATGGGTCGCGCCTTCAGCAGATGCGGGTAAATCCCGACAACGAAGAGATCTCCTCCATCGACACCTACATGACCGTCACGCACGAAGGCTTTCCGGGGCACATGTACCAGTTCGCGTATCTGATCGAGAACATCGATTCTGATTACCTGAAGACTCTTGAGGTCGATTTCATGATCGAAGGTTACGCGGTCTACTCCCAGTATCACGCGCTGGAGTACCTGAAAGGTCTCAGCGACGCTGAAGCCAAGGCAGCCACCTACGATTCAAGGGTCAGCTACCTTGCCTACAGCATCACGGATCTCGGGATCAATTACTATGGCTGGGATGTCGAACGCACCAGGAAGTTCCTGAATGATATTGGATTCTCCCTCAGCACGGAAGTGACGCAGCAGATCTACGACCTTCTGAGGCTCTGCCCGGTCTACTACGGGCCTTACAGCTACGGCCACGAATTCGTTGAGAAGCTGAGGGTAAAGGCCGAAACAGAGCTCGGCGCGAAGTTCAGCGCCATCGAGTTCAACAAAGCGCTCCTTGACGCTGCGGCAACGCCCCAAAGCGTCGTCATCCGCCACATAGACGAGTACATAAACAGCGTAAAATAAAGCTTCTGAAAGAAAGGAAGGTATAAGCATATGTCAGACAGCAGCATCAAAAAGCTCACCATACTCCACTCTAACGACATGCACGGGGACTTTCTCCCCAAGGTCGTTGACGGCAAGGAGACAGGGGGCCTTGCAAGGCTCGCGGGTTATATAAGCAGGATGCGCAGGGAAAGGGAGAACGTCATTTACGCCATAGCCGGCGACATGTTCAGAGGCTCCATCATAGACTCCGAGTACCAGGGCCTGTCCACGATAGACCTCATGAACAACCTGATGCCGGACATCGCCACCATAGGCAACCACGAAGTGGATTACGGCTTCGCGCACCTTCTTTTCCTTGAAAAATGCGCCAAGTTCCCCATAGTCAATGCGAACCTCTTCATAACCATGAACAACTCGAGGATCTTCACGCCCTACCTGAACGTGGAAGTGGGCGGCATGAAGATCATGTTCATAGGCATACTCACCGAAGAAGTTCTCGCCTCCACGAAGAGCGAAAAGATCATAGGCACCTTCATAGACCTGGAGGCTGCGGCCAAGGAAGTCAGCATCATCTGCGACAACTACCGCACCATCCGCACAGACATGACCATACTTCTCACGCACATAGGCCTTGAGAACGACATCAAGCTTGCGCAGATGCTCGATCCGGACTGGGGCGTCAACATGATAATAGGCGGCCACTCGCACACCTTCATGGAAAAGCCCGAGGTCGTCAACGGCGTGCCCATAGTCCAGGCCGGTACAGGAACCAGTATCATAGGCCAGATCGACGTCCAGTACGATACGGAGAAGAAAGAGATCGCCGATTTCAGGTGGAAGTGCGTGCCCATCAACGAGGATACCGCGCCCAAGGACGATATCATGGACAACCTCGTGGACAGCTACCGCACCCAGACCGACACCAAGTACAAGAGGGTGGTAACGCGCTGGGCTAGGAAGCTCACGCACCCGTCCCGCGAGCAGGAGACCGAGATGGGCAACCTCTACGCGGACACCATGGCCTGGGAAGCAAGCTTCGACATCATGATGTTCGGCTCCGGCAGCATCAGAAAGAAGGAGCTCGGCCCTGTCATAGAGTATCAGGACATGCTCGAAAACACCCCGTTCGACGACGTTCTGTGGATGGTGGAGCTTACAGGCGCACAGTTCAGGAAGATGGTGCAGCACCTTATGAGAGACGAGGCCTGGCTGGGCGAGACCGAGTTCTACCAGTTCTCCAAGGGCGTGCGCATAGTCTACAGAAAGTCAACCCACACCATAGAAGAACTGAGC
>CAMYWZ010000066.1 GCA_947302945.1 uncultured Bacillota bacterium | reverse complement strand
GCTCTTAAGCTTGCAATCAATGGCTCCCAAGAGTGCAAATAATCACCGGGAGGGTCATCCCGGGGTTTTTGCATGCCTGCACAATTGCAAAAATCTAATTTTGCACAATATTGCCATAATATGGTTGACTAACGGGGTCGCAAGTGTATATGATTGCTGTAAAAGAATGAAAAAATGCGCATTATGCGTACTAATCATTGACAATCATGCGCATTATGCGTATATTATAAGCGGTCGGGCTTTTTTAGCGGAGGAAGAAGATGAAACTATTATATCCGGCTGTTTTTACAGCCAATGAAGACGGAAGCTATACTGTAGAAGTGCCTGATCTGCCTGGATGCGTCACGGAGGGCAGCGATCTGGCTGAAGCCATTGAAATGGGTATCGACGCTGCATCAGGATGGATACTCGGAGAGCTCGAAGAAGGGAAAGGTTACCCGGCTGCAAGCAGGTATCAGAATGTTGCGGCGCCGGAAGGGTCTTTTACCAGCATTTTGGTGCTTGATATGGATGCTTACGCAGAAAAATACGGCAGCAAGGCCATACGCAAAAATATCACCATCCCCGCCTGGCTCAACACCTATGGAGAGAAAAACAATCTGAACTTCTCCAGAGTGCTTACAGACGCGCTCATGGAAAGAGCGGCGCGGTAAGCCATTCAGGGCAGCCCCCGTTGGAACATAGTTGAGTTTCTAAAACTGTTTTAGCCCCGGGAGGGTCATCCCGGGGTTTTTGCATGCTGTGAATAATTATGCAGAAAACCTAATTTTGCACATGATTGCCATATTGTGGTTGACTTTTTGAGGTGCAGATGTATAATATTGCCATAAATGCCAGGGCTGGAAACAGCTCCGGCTGAAGGGTTTCGGGAGGGGCGCGGATGAGGTGGAGATCGCTTGTCGGGATCTTTCTGGTCGTGGTCAGCATTGGGGCCATGTACCTTTGGGAGACGAAGCTGCGGGACAGGATAGAGCTGAGGACAGTGCTGGTGTTCGCGGAGGACGTGGTGCCGGGGGAGGAGATGGGGCCGGAGAGCTTCAGGCTCGCGCGGACGGCGCCGGAGGCGGTGGTCGCGGGCGGGCTGGCGCCCTCGGAGGCCGGGTCGGTCTACGGGCTTGCGGCTTCTGACTACTACAGGAAGAACCAGCAGGTGCTGGAGGAGTACTTTTCGCCGAAGGCGCTCGCGCCGGAAGGGTACACGAGCTTTCCTCTGGAAAACGACTGGATCGCGGCGATCAGCACCCTTAATAAGGAGGATGATCTTGTTGGGATCTACATCGCAAAGACCGGGGAAAGCCTCGGAAAATACAGAGTCCGGGTCCTTCCGGAAGGAGGCAGGCAGCTTGAGATAGCCTGCAGCCTTGATGATTATCTTATGATACGAAGTGCAGCTCTTGCGTTTGGGGCGGGGAGCCTGGTCGTGGCTAACGACGAATACAAATGACCCGCGGGGCGCAGGGCGGCGCAAGTTATACGGAGGTTACTGATGAAGAAGATCTTTACGTTTCACGGAGCGGACCACAAGTGCGGATGCTCCATGCTCAGCCAGTGCGTGGCGGAAAGGGTAGCGCAGAAAAGGGGCGATCTTTCCGTCCTGCTGCTGCACGCGGAGGAGTCCGAGGGCTGCGGCTACGCTCCCATGGTGGGCGAATCGATGGAGCGCATACGTCCCTATCTTGCGGACAGGCTGCTGGACATCGGGGACATAGTAAAGAAATCCGAGTACAAGGACAACCTCTACGTTATTGCCGGGACGGACAGACCCGGAAGCTCCGAGTCTTTCCATCCCGACATGGCGCAGTATTTTCTTAAGGCTGTCTCGGACAGCTTCGACATAGTCATCTGCGACAGCGGCGCAAACATAGAGCACGGGCTGTCGCTGGGGGCGCTGTTTTCTTCAGACCTCATTTACGTGGTATTCGTGCAGCAGGAGAGCGCCTTCAAGCGCTACGAGTGGCTGCGGCCTCTTTACGAGAAACTCGCGCTGAATATAGGCGGCTACGTGATCAACAGGTTCATCCCCCAGTCAGGGTACACCAGGGATTACGTCAGGCGGCGCCTGAAGACGAAGCGGGACAGAGTGTTCTCAGTGAAGGAATCCGCATACGGCAAGGTGGCTGAAATAGACGAAAAGAGCCTGCTGGCCTACAAGGACGGCGCGTTTGCCAGGGACATAGACGTTATGGCGGACGATATCATAGCGCAGGCGGATGTCCCGGAAAGGCTGCTGGCGGCGAATGGATAGGTTCAGTTTTTCGCAGTACATAAGCGAAGGAGGCATGGGTGCGCAGGAAGGACAGCCGGATGAGGCGGGGCAGGACGGCACAGCTTTCCCAAAGCTGTGCGGCAGGATCAAGGCCGAGTTCTACAAGGACTGGGAGTCGTCTGGGGCCGGCGGCCCGGCGCTTGAGATACAGAAGAACGCCATAATAGGGCACGAGAAGGAGAAGGCCTTCTTCAAGCGCAGGATACTGGAGCTTGCCGGACAGTGGGCCGCCCTCGACACGCCGTTTCCCCCTTGGTACAGCGATCTTGCGGACGCTGTGTACCATGAAAACTGGGGGATGGCGGGCCTTGCCGAGTGGTTCTCGCCGAGGTTTTCGGGGAGCGGCTCGGCCAAGATCATAGGCGAGCACGTGTACTTCATGGACGGAGGGCGCATGCGGCTCATGCCGCAGAGGATAAGCAGGGACAGGCTGGACCAGATGATCAGGGCGTTTCTGCTGCTCACGCCCGGGGAGCGCATGGACAAGAGCTACTACGAGCTGTACCTGCTGGACGGCACTCGTGTAACGATATACACGGAGCCCATGGCGAAGGCGGGGCAGGCGGCGGTGGTCTTCCGGCGCTACCTGATACCGGTCCTGAGTTTCGAGGAGCAGGCGGCCCGGGGCACCATCCCGTATAAGGCTATTCCTCTGTTCGAAGCCATGGTGGACATCGGTTTCAACGTGGCTTTCCTGGGAGCTGTAAGGACCGCCAAGACCACGTTTTTAAGCACCTGGCAGAGCCTGGAGGACCCTTCGCTTGAAGGCGTCATGGTGGAGACCGACCCGGAGATCCCGCTCCACAGGCTGCTTCCCGGGGCGCCTATACTTCAGCTGATAGCGGACGGGCCGCAGCTTTCGGGGATATCCAAGAACCTTCTTCGAAGCGACGCGGACTACTTCATACTCGCGGAGGCGAGGGACGGCATAGCTCTCGATACGGCGGTGCGGCTTGCGGCAAAGGGCACCAAGCGCATGAAGATGACATATCACACGAGGAGCCCGGAGCGCTTCGCCCTGGAGGCTGCGATAGAGATAGTAAAGGACTGCGGCGGGGACGTGCAGCTGACGATGCAGCGCGTCGCGGCGAGCTTCGACTACCTGTTCCACTTCGTGCATCTTTCGGACAAGGGAAAGAAGAAGCTCAGCGGGATATACCAGATGCAGCTCGGCGCGGACGGCGGGGTGGTCGTGGACCGCATCTGCCGCTACGACAGGCAGGCAGACCTGTGGTTTTTCACAGACAGCATAGGCGCGGCGCAGGAAGAGTACGCTGCTTCAGGCAGCCCTGAGAGTTTCGCGAGGATGAACAGCTGCTTTCGCGGCTGGCTGAGGCGCCTGTCGGCGCGGAGGAAAGATGGAAGGACTGAGCATTCTCATAAGCCTTGTACTGTACGCGCTGTATTTCGCGGGGCTGCTCCTGATCTTCGCGAGGACGGTCGACGCGGCGGTGATCAGGTTCAAGCTGAGGAGGAGGCTGACGGGGCCTTCGGCGGTGAAAAGCGCCGCGCCGGACCCGTCGGTGACGAGGCTGCTGCCGCTCTGCGCCCTCATATTCGTGGCAGGGATGGTCCTGTCCGCCGGAGTTTTGAGGTTTTTCGCAGCCGTATTCATATCCGCGGCAGCAGGAAGCATACCTGGCCTGGCGCTCTTCGCAAGAAGAGGCGCCTTCCGGCGGAAGGCCGGACAGGAAGGCATCGCGGTGGTCACGGAACTTTACAGGCAGTACCGCATGAAGGACCGCAACATCTACGAAGCCATAGACTCGGCGATAGCTTCGTCCGGAGACTTTCCTGCGTGCAGGAAACAGCTGGCACTGCTTCTCGCAAGGCTTCGGGACGCGGGCAGCAAAGCCCAGGTGATCAAGGCCTGCGGACGCTTCTCCCGCGCTCTCGGAACGCTGTGGGGCAGGATGCTGGCAAGCTGCATAGAGGCTGCCGCCGTCAGGGGAAGCGATATTTCCGAGGCTCTCTCGGACATTGCGGAGCAGCTCGGAAACGCCAGAAAACTCGCGGAAGAGCGCAAACGCCTCAACAGCGAAGCCGCCCGCATGAGCGTGTTTTTAGTGCCTGCGCTGTACGCGGGCACCATGCTGGTGGCTTCGAGGTTCCTCGGAGTGTCGCCGAAAGACCTTCTCATGAACCAGTTCGCAAGCCCCGAAGGGCTGATGCTGCTGGTGCTGTCGGTCTTCCTCTTCCTGCTGGACCTTATAATCCTTCAGAGTATAGACAACACAGGCATAGATTACTGATATGGAAACAGCATACTGCATCGTTATCCCCCTCATATTTTGGTCCGGCACGGCGCTTCTCATCTACGGGAGAAGCGTCTCCGGGCCCTTGAAAAAGGCCAGGCTCATAGCCGAAAAGGGGCGCAGCGCAGCGAAAAGCACCGCGGTCTTCGGACTTTGGAAACGCTTTCTTGCGGGCCGCAGAAAAGACAGGCTGATGCTCGAGCTTTCCGAAAGCCTCGCCTACATACGCAACATAGCCGTGCTCGGGCAGGCTGGGCAGATCAGCGCGGAGCTTCTATTATCAGAGCTTTCGGACTTCGCAAAGCTTCTGGGGCCGGTCTTTTCGGACATGGCTGTAAGCCTTCGGCAGGGCGACAAAAACAGGGCTTCCGAGGCGCTTTACAGTGTGCTCGGGGAGAGCAGCGCCAGGGACATCGGCAGCTTTCTGGCCTCGTGGGAGGACATCCCGCCGGCGGAGCTCATACAGAGCATAGACCTGTACCGCTCGGGCCTCACGGAGGCGCGCCTTACCAAACAACGCCGCAGGGACGAAGTCATCTCGGACCTGGTGTACTTCCCCGTGGTCTTAAACTGCATGGTGGTGCTCCTCAACTTCCTGTACGTGGCCTATTTCCTTCAGCAGAAGGAGCTTCTCTCGTTTTTCTTTTGAGCTGACTGCCGGCCCTTCCCCGGATAAGGTGAAGCCGGCCCCGCGGCACTGCTATGTAAGGAGGACAGCATGAAACAACTGATAGTAATGATAGCGATGATAATACTCGGCATAGCGATAGGCGCCCTGATCATGGGCTTTTCGTCCACGGCCGAGAGCATAAAGGACAAGACCGATCAGAAGATAGAGCAGAGCCTCGATGACTGGCTCTCCGGCGGCTCTTACAGCACTGATCCCGTAACGGTTTGAACCTGTTCTTAATCCCCCGCTACGGCACAGTCTGATCCGGGATGAAAAGTACGGGACAGGTCATACCGGCAGCGTATTCCGTGGAATGCTGCGAAACAGCTTATTATGGCAGTGGTTTTGGAGGGATGAAATGAAACAGATAATAGTTACAGTGGCCCTGATAATGCTGGGCCTTGCCATATTCGGCATGATCGCCGGCGGCGAAGGCAGCCTCTATTCCACCGTGCGCGGCGTCTGGGAAAAGCAGGCCGAGCACAGACTGCTTACGGACGACCCGCCCAGATAGGAGGCTTTGCGGATCATTTCACGCAAGACAGGAGGCCATTATGAAACAGTTTATAGTGCTTGCGGCAGCGCTCCCGCTCCTGCTCCTTTTTATGGTGCAGTTCGCGGCGGACCAGCAGTATTCCCTTGCTGTGGCAGCGGTGGACGACGCGGTCTACGCGGCCAAAGAGATGGCAAAGCAGGAGGGCTGCTTTACCGAGAAGATCACGCAGTGGCTCAAGGAGGAGATCGCGTCAAAGATCCGGGGCGTCGAGCCTTCGGACATCATCATCGGCTCCGCTACGGATACCTCGCCCGTCTACAGAATGGGCAGCGATCCGGAAGGTGACGGCCTGATCCATTACCAGGTCAGCGTCCCCATGCGCGGCTTCTCCGCCGGCAGCCGCCTCCTCGGCCTCAGGGACACCGCCCGCACCCGCTACTACGTCACCGACACCTACGTCCCCAGCGAGCTCCTCCCGTGACAGCAAACTTCCGGGACGGTCCTTAAGTTCGCACCATCAGGGACGGTTCTCCTGGTGCCGCACCATCAGGGACGGTTCTCCCGGTGCCGGTTCCAGCCGCTCGGGTTATGATACTGTTCACGCTGCCGAGACCGAAGGATGTTTCAGGTTCAGGTTCCGCGCGGGTCCTGCCGTCAAGGCATCCATCCACT
>CAMYWZ010000065.1 GCA_947302945.1 uncultured Bacillota bacterium | reverse complement strand
TCAGGGACGGTCCTTTTGGTGCGAAAACCTACTGCGCAACAACGAAGGCTGATGCTGCGGCGTCGCCTTCGTTTTTTAATACGAACTGGCCGTTGGCCTTGAATGTGATCGAGTCCCCTTCCATCAGGAAGTAGGAGAACTCGCCATATTCTACTATAATGTTGTTTTTATTCACTATAACATACAAGCCCATCTCCTTTTCGGGCTTGACCGTCCTGACGCAGCCGGGTTCGAGGTCCACGATGTAGATCTCAAAGTCCCGCCTGGGGCCGGCCTTGTAGTAGCTGTACATGCGGAAGAGCCCGTCCGGAGCGACAGTCAGCGGTACGTCATCCGCGAACTGCACGTCTGCCTCCTCGCTGGCCGCCGTATCCAGCAGCGCCGGGTATCCCACACCGAGCGCCTCCGCCAGCTTGGTTATCGTTGATATGGTCGGATTCCCGCGCCCCTGCTCTATCTGAGATATGGCTCCTTTGCTGATTCCTGTCTTTTCGGCAAGCGCCCCTATGCTGAGGCCTGCTTTTTTTCTGAGGACCTTAAGGTTGATCCCTATCATTTCACTGAGTTCCATAGCGCACCCTTTCGTCTGCCACGTTCAGTTTAATTAACCTGTCAATAATATATCATACATCACCCCGCAAAACAAGCCCAAATGACAATAAGGGACGGTTCTTATTCATCATTTTTGCAACTGTTTCCAGCCGCTCGAGTTATTATACTGTTCACGCTGTCGGACCCGATGGATGTTCCAGGATCCGGTTTCGAGCGGGTCCTGCCGTCAAGGCATCCATCCACTGGCTTTTTCCTGATGAAAAAGTCAGCGGTCCCCCTTAACGTCACCCACGTCAGACAGCGGCTGGCGAAATGATGAATAAGAACCGTCCCCTGTCATCATTTTGTGGTATAATCGTTTTGTAGTCAGATCCAAGCAGGTGAAAGGAATGAACGATGAAAGTCCTGATTTTAAACGGAAGCCCGAGGGCTAAGAGCAATTCTGCTGCGTTCGCGCAGGCATTCAAAGAAGGCGCCGAGAGCGCCGGTCACAGTGTCGAGATCCTCGAGATAGGCAAGATGAAGATAGGCGGCTGTCTGGGCTGCGAGTACTGCCACAAAGCCGGAAACGGCCAGTGCGTCCAGAAAGACGACATGCAGATCGTCTACCCAAAGCTCGCGGAAGCGGAGGTCCTGGTCCTGGCCAGCCCCATCTACTACTGGAGCTTCTCCGGCCACATGCAGAGCCTCATCTCAAGGTTCTACGCGATCTGGAAACCAGCCGCAAAAAAATACGCCATGATCCTGAGCTCCGGCTCGCCGGAAGTCTACGACGCCCCGATCTCGCAGTACAGGAGCATCCTGGACTTCTTCGGCGCAGAAGACCTTGGCATAAAGACCTTCTGCGGACGCGGCAGCCAGGCAACAGAGGAGAACCTCGCCGCAGTCAGAGCCTTCGGCGCATCGATCAGATAGCACCGGATGCCGGCTGTCACAAAGCACTGAAAAAGCGGGCCTTTCGCCCGCTTTTATTATTCCTTGAATCCGAAGAACTCCTTAAGCCCGGGTTTTGCCTTCAGCATTTCCGCGGTAAAGCCGTAGTGGGCCGCGTATGCGTAGCCTACCACTTCTTCGAGGAACTGATCGTAGGGAAGATCGAATATCTCTTCGGGCAGCTCTCTGTGTATGGTGCCGCCGTCGTTGTGGCCTCCGCCCCACCACCAGGCCTCGTCCAGCTCAGCCTGATAAGTGCCGTCGTCCATCTTCCTGAACGCATACCACGAAGCCCATTCACGCATGCCTTCCGGGGTCTTTTCGCCCTCGTAGTGCGGAGCGTCATGACCCAGCGGAGAATAGTCCGGATCGCCCTTTTCAGCACTGCGCCTGTAGACCATGTAGCGCTCGTCCGTCTCCTGCGGGTCGCGCTCCAGCCTGAAATCGCCGGACACATAGATGGGGCGCTTCCTGCCGGGCACGCGGTTCTCCTCCTTTATCATCTCGGTAAGCACCTTTATCGGCTGCTTCTGCTCCATATTATCCTTAAGGCCCAGCGCTGCCAGCGCCTTTTTTACCTCCTCGGAGCATCCCCACGCCAGGTTGAACGTGGACGACTTGTTGTTGAAAATGTAGTAATAAGCTACTCTTTCGCCTTTATAATCCAAGTAGTATCTGTCTTTGATGTACATTTTCTGCCTCCTGCCTTTTACAGCGTCTTTATCACCCGGCACGGATTTCCCACAGCAACACGGTTTGCGGGAATGTCCTTTGTAACGACACTTCCGGCCCCTATGACACTGTTCTCTCCGATAGTTACCCCCGGCATTATCAGGGCGCCGGCCCCTACCCAAACATTTTCTCCTATCCGCACCGGTTTGTTGTACTGAAGGCCCTTTCGCCTCTGCTGCGGATCGAGCGGGTGAGCTGCTGTTGCCACAACGACATTGGGGCCGAACAAACAGCCGCTGCCCACATAAATGTGGGTATCATCCACAAATGTGCAGCCGAAATTCAGATACACCCTGTCACCGAAGTGCACATGCCTTCCGCCGAAATTTGCGTGAAACGGCAGCTCTATATAGCATCCCTCGCCGCACTCCGCAAGCATCTGCTTCATCATGCGCTCCCTGCTTTCAAGATCAGAGGGTACAAGCGCATTAAACGCAGCCAGCCTGTCCAGACATTCCAGCTGGAACTTCGCGATCTTTGGATCCATAGGATCATAGATCTCTCCGGAATGCAGGGTATTTAAAAAACCGTACTTATCATCCCTCATCGGCGGCCTCCCCGGGCTTGACTGGTGGCTCCTCAGCCGGCACATACACCCACTGCGCAGGACCTGAGTCGCGCATGAGGGTGCATGGATCGCGGAACTTTTTAAGGAAGAGCGTCGTTACGTAAATGTCGCCGATGCAGCCGGAGATGTGGATCGCAAATACAAGCCCGCATACAAGGTACCAGCCCATGTCCACAAAGCGCAGCCATATCGTAAGCGGCAGCAGTATGATCGTGAACACCGTGAGCGGCGCCACAAGCGATAGCAACGCAGTCCGCCTGTACGTATAAATGTCCGGGACCCCGCAGAACGCGGCGCTCCATGTGATCCCAAAGGTAAGCTTCTGATGCGTCAGCGCCTTATATACCGCTCCGTGCACAAGCTCGTGCAGCACAATGTACACAAGCATTACGATTATCCAGACTATATCGTATACCATAATGCGCTCAAAATCGAACTGTTTAAGATCAGCAAAGACAAACAGCGTAACGATCACAGCGATCATGATGACCAGCGCTCCCAGCGTCATTTTGATACCGGTCTTTTTATCCTTTGCGTCTATGTGATAGGCCTCTTTATAGCCCTCCGGCACCTCGAATTCAAAATCCTTGTGCTCCATTTCATCCCTCTGGCAGCATTGTTTTGATTATTATATCATAAAAGCGGCAAAACATATGCTATAATGCATTTGTCAGCTGTTTTTTCTGCAAATTCCACCGTTTTGCAACCGGCGGTTGCGAAGGTTTACAGCCGGCTTTGTGGTCTGCAACGGCAAAATGCGTTATCATTCAGCCATAAAACGAAGCGCCCGGCGGCCCGAAAAAAGGCAGGGTCCCGAAAGAGGCGCAGCAGAATACCGCAGATCATGAGCAAAGGAGAAAAGAAAATGATACTTGCAGACAAGATAATCGAACTCAGAAAAAAGAACGGATGGTCCCAGGAAGAGCTCGCGGAAAAGCTCAATGTCAGCCGCCAGTCAATATCCAAGTGGGAGGGCGCGCAGTCCGTGCCCGACATGAACCGCATCATCGCGATGTCCCAGATCTTCGGAGTCAGCACTGACGTGCTCCTCAAGGACGATCTGGACCTGGCGCCCACCTTCGGCTCCGACCTTCCGGTCTCCGCCGACGAACCCGCCCCCAGGGTAGTCACCCTTGAAGACGCGCAGGTCTTCCTTGATTATAAGAACTGGGCCTCCGGCCGCGTAGCGCTGGGCGTGATGCTCTGCATCATGTCCCCCATAATACTGATAATCCTGGGCGGCCTGCAGGAATACGGAAGGATAGCCCTCACCGAGACCCAGGCAGGCGGACTTGGGATGATAGTCCTGATCCTGATGATAGGCTGCGCCGTCGCCCTGTTCGTCACCACCGCCATGAGGCACAACCGCTTCGAATACATTGAAGAAGAGATGATCGAGACCGCTTACGGCGTGTCCGGCATGGCAAGAGAGCGCCGCGAGCGCTACACCGCCGCCCACACCCGCCTGCTGACCATAGGCATAGTCCTCTGCGTCATTGCGGTGATCCCCATCTTCCTCTCCCAGCTCTTCCCGACTGAAGACCACGTCCTCGAAGTGCTGTCCATAGGCTTCCTGCTTCTGTTCATCGCGACAGGCGTCATGATGATAGTGCGCGGCAGCATCATCTGGGGCGGCTTCCAGGCACTGCTCGAAGAGGGCGACTACAGGCGCACCGAAAAGAAAGCCAACAAGAAGATCGCTCCCATAGCCTCCATCTACTGGCTGGCAGTCACCGCAGGCTTCCTGGCCTGGAGCTTCATCACAAACGACTGGGGCAGGACCTGGATCGTATGGCCCATCGCCGGCGTAGCCTTCGGGATCGTGGCAGGCATCGCAAGGATGCTCCGCGACAAAGCGTAAGCCAAAGACTTGCCAAAGCACAGGTCCAAAGGCCCAGACCCGTTGAAATATCAAGACTCTCGCGGTTGCAACTAAATATCAGTACAACGCAAAACCCCGGGGCGTATGCTCCGGGGTCTGATGTTCTTTAGTGGGCGGCCTGGCCGCTCTTTTTTACCTAGTTGGCGTCTGCGTCGAACGGCAGAAGCGCTACTGTCCTTGCGCGCTTGATGGCAGTGGTGACCGCCCTCTGGTGCATGGTGCAGGTACCGGTGATCCTTCTGGGAAGGATCTTACCTCTTTCGGTAATGTACTTTTTGAGGGTCTCAACGTCTTTGTAGTCCACAACGACAGTCTTGTCTGCGCAGAACTGGCAGACCTTCTTCCTGCTGTGACCGCTGAAATTCCTCTTGGGTCTTGCTTCTTTTTCCATTTTAATGGATTCCTCCTGTTTAGACTTCTTTTAGAAGGGGATGTCGTCGTCCGTGAGCTGAGCGAATCCTTCCGGAACAGCCGGACCGCTGGGTGCAGCGCTCTGTCCGCCGGAATAGCTCTGTCCGCCCTCGGATGCTTTGTCTCCTCTGTCCAAAAACTCAACGCGGTCCGCAATTACGTCTGTTGTGTAGACCTTGCGGCCGTCCTTCTCGTAGGATCCGGTCTGTATCCTGCCGGTTATTCCTACAAGACGGCCCTTGCCCATGTACTTCTCGACAAGCTCTGCCGTCTTTCCGAAGCACACGATGTTGATGAAGTCCGCAGTCTGCTCTCCGTCCCTGCCTCCGCGCTGGCGGTCCACCGCGATGGAGAACCTTGCGACTGCGGTCTGGGATGACGCTCCGTAACGGACTTCCGGATCTCTTGTAAGTCTTCCGATCAATGCTACCGAATTCATGTTCCTACCTCTACTTTTCGTCCTTGGATACGATGATGTGTCTCATGACATTGTCCGAGATCCTCAGCCTTCTGTCCAGCTCCTTGGGAAGCTCGGGGGACGCAGCAAACTGCATTACTACGTAGTAACCCTCGGTCTTCTTCTCGATAGGATAGGCAAGCTTTTTGAGGCCCCAGACGTCTGTCGCGGCTACTTCGCCGGCTGCAGCGATGATACCTTTTACGGTCTCGATGACTGCTTCCTTCTTTTCGTCGTCTAAGACAGGATCGATAATGAACATCAGTTCGTACTTATTCATTTTTTCACCTCCCTGTGGTCTTATATGGCCGCGGTCCTCCCCCGCGGCAGAGAGCAATTCATACGAATGCCCGATAATTATAGCAACAAGCAATTGCGAATGCAAGCGCTTTTTGTTATACTTATGGGGTAGTTTTTTAATATCCGGAGGCTTCGAAAATGAAGATCGGTTTTGATCCCGAAAAGTATCTCGAAGAGCAGTCGCGCTACATCTTAGAGCGCATCAACGGCCAGAGCTGCGACCGCCTCTACCTCGAATTCGGCGGCAAGCTGGTGCAGGACAAGCACGCGAAACGGGTCCTTCCCGGCTTCGACGAAAACGCCAAGATCAAGCTCCTGGCAAGGATGAAGGAGCAGGCGGAAATAATCATCTGCATCTACGCAGGAGACATCCTCACAAACAAGACCCGCCAGGATTTCGGCATCACCTACGACCTTGAAGTCATGAGGCTTATCGACATGTTCCGCAGCTGGGACCTTTCGGTAAACAGCGTCGTCATCACCCGCTACGAGGACCAGCCCGCCGTCAACGCCTTTATCACAAAGCTTGAGCGGCGCGGAATACGCACCTACAAACACGTCGTCACCAAAGGCTACCCCACCGACGT
>CAMYWZ010000064.1 GCA_947302945.1 uncultured Bacillota bacterium | reverse complement strand
AAAGCCAGTGGCTGGATGCCTTGATGGCAGGACCCGTGCGGAACCTGAACCTGAAGCATCCATCGGCGTAGGCAGCGTGAACAGTTTCATAACGCGGGCGGCTGGATTCGGCACCGGGGAGAACCGTCCCTGATGGTGCGGTTAAAACTATTTGCGTTAGACGAGTATTCTATGGTAATATATCATTTTGGAAGAATACTCGTTTTGTTGTGAGGAAAACACATGGAAGCAAAATATAAGAGAGTGCTGCTGAAGGTGAGCGGCGAGGCGATATCCAAAAACGGCACAGGAATAGACCCGGACAAGCTTGCTGTCGTAGCAGAAGAGGTAAAGCAGCTGCTTGCGATGGGAGTCCAGGTAGGCATGGTCGTCGGCGGCGGAAACTTCTGGCGCGGCAGGACATCCGAAAACATGGACAGGGCAACTGCGGATCAGATCGGCATGCTCGCGACATGCATGAACGGCCTGGCTCTCGCGGACGCATTAAGGGCTGCAGGAATACCGGCGGAAGTCATGGCAGCCTTCGAAATAGCGTCGATATGCGAAGAGTTCACCGTCAAAGGCGCCAGAGAACTGCTTGAAGCCGGCACAGTAGTCATCTTTACAGGCGGCACCGGCCATCCGTTCTTCAGCACGGACACGGGAGCAGCGCTCAGGGCAATAGAGATCCAGGCGGACGTCATACTGCTGGCCAAGAACGTGGACGCAGTCTACGACTCGGATCCCGCGAAGAACCCGAACGCAAAGAAATACACCAAGATCACTCACAGCGAGGTCCTTGAAAAAGACCTCAAGGTAATGGATTCTACAGCCGCGTCGCTTTGCCGCGACAACGGCATGAAGATACACGTCTTCGGCCTTGCGGAGCCCAACGGCATCATCCGTGCCTGCGCCGGAGAAGAGATAGGAACCATAGTCTACTAACAGTCAAGGAGGATACACAAGAGCACAGCACAGGAAACCAACAAAGAGAAGATGGCCAAGACCATCAGCGTACTTAAGGAAGATCTCAATACTGTCAGAGCCGGAAGGGCCAACGCTGCGCTTCTGGACCAGATAACCGTAGATTATTACGGAGTCCAGACCCCGGTCAAGAACCTGTCCAACATCCAGGTCCCCGATCCCAGGACTCTTATGATCATCCCGTTCGACCCCAAGAGCCTCAAGAACATCGAGAAGGCCATCCAGATGTCAAACCTCGGCATCAACCCGACCAACGACGGCAGGAACATCCGCCTCGTCATCCCGCCCCTCACCGAGGAGCGCAGAAAGGACCTTACAAAACTCATCAAGAAGATGGGAGAGGAATCCAAGGTCGCGGTCAGAAACTGCAGGCGCGAGGCCAACGAGCAGATCAAAAAAGCTGAAAAGGCCGGAGACCTCACTGAAGACGACGTAAAGAAAGACCTCGACGAGATCCAGAAGATGACCGACAAGTGCATGAAGGACATCGACCAGATCATCGCAGCCAAAGACAAGGAGATCATGGAGATCTGAGTCTTGAGGGAAGATCTTGACCTTACAAGGATGCCACAGCATGTGGCGATCATAATGGACGGCAACGGCCGCTGGGCGAAGGAGAGGGGAATGCTCCGCGTCCAGGGGCACAGGGCCGGACTCGAGTCCCTCAGGGAGATAGTCCGCCATTCGCAGAGACTGGGCGTCAAATACCTTACGGTCTACGCTTTTTCCACCGAGAACTGGAAACGTCCCAAGGACGAAGTCTCGGGGATATTCAAGCTCGTCGTAAAGTACGTCCAGACCGAGCTTAAGGAGCTTTGCGAAAACAACGTGCGGGTCAATATCCTCGGAAACTGGGACGACCTTTCGGTCCCTCAGGAGTCGAAGGACAGCCTTAAGGTCCTGATATCGAGCACCGAAAACAACACGGGGCTGAATTTTAACATTGCCCTGAATTACGGAGGCCGCGCCGAAATACTAAAGGCAGTTGGCGAGCTGCTTGCAGAAGGCGCAGACCAGGTAAGCGAAGAGACATTCGCAGCACACCTTTATACAGCCGGCATGCCGGATCCGGAAGTCATCATCCGCACCAGCGGAGAAAACAGGCTCTCCAACTTTCTTACCTGGCAGTCCGCGTATTCCGAAATAGTACTGACGCCGGTATACTGGCCGGATTTCACACCGGACGAGTACGAAAAATGCATCGTCGAGTTCCAGAAGAGGGACCGCCGCTTCGGAGGCCATAAATGAAGACGCGCATCATTTCAGCCTTGATAATGATAGTGCCCGTGATAGTATTCCTCATACTCGGAGGGATACCGTTCATGGTGTTCTGTTTTGTCGTGTCGGCGATAGGGATGTACGAATTCTACAAGGGTTACGAGAAGATAGGCGTAAAGGCCGGCCGCCTGTGGGCTTTCGGGATGCTCGCCGCGCTGTATATCATAGTTTTCTTCGGGGAATTCACTGCTCTTGCGGCTTCCACTTATACGCACATACTCCAGCTGTGGGTCTTCGGGTCGGTGTTCCTTGGGCTAGTCATGACACTCATAAGGGAAGACCACAACATACTCGACGGCCCGATAACCAGCCTGGGGCTTCTTTACATAGCGTATTTCAACGTGCACCTGGTTTTCATCGAGGGCATTGACAAATATACCAGCATGATATGGCTCGTGGTCCTTGCGGCTTCCGGTTCGGACACCTTCGCGTACTTTACAGGAGTCTTCATAGGAAAGCACAAGATGGCGCCCGTCATCAGCCCCAAAAAGACCTGGGAAGGCGCTGCGGGCGGCATCATCGGAAGTATGCTCTGCTGCGGCATTTTCGGCCTCATTTTCTACAAGGAGATATGGCTGCACTGCCTGGTGATAGGCTTCTTCGGCGCGCTGTTCGGTATGGCCGGAGATCTTATCGCGTCCGCCTTCAAGCGCAAGATGGGCATCAAGGATTACGGCAATCTGATACCCGGACACGGCGGAATCATGGACAGGTTCGACAGCGTGCTGCTCGTCGCGCCGTTCATCTACTACTACATACTGATCTTCATAAAGCCATGAAAAAGATCGCAGTCCTGGGGTCTACGGGTTCCATAGGAACGCAGACCCTCGACGTCGTAAAACAGAATCCGGAAAAGTTTGATGTGACCGCCTTAAGCTGCGGTCATAATATTCAGCTTTTTGAAAAGCAGCTAGCTGAGTTTTCTCCGAGGGCCGCATGTGTTTCTGATGAAAAGGACGCACTTGAGCTTTCCGCGAAGTTCCCCGGTACGGAATTCGTTTACGGCAGGCAGGGCCTTAAGGAACTTGCCGCAGGATGCGACGCGCAGATGGTCGTCGGCGCGCTCCTGGGGATGATGGGCATAGAACCCACGCTGGCAGCTATCAAAGCAGGAAAGGACATAGCCTTTGCCAACAAGGAGACTTTAGTAGCCGGCGGAGCGCTTATAATGGATGCCGTAAAGGAGCACGGCGTGCAGTTCCTTCCCGTGGACAGCGAACATTCCGCCATTTTCCAGGCGCTGAGGGCTTCAGACGGCAACCCGCTGAAAAAGATAATACTTACCGCGTCCGGCGGGCCTTTCAGAGGATATACGGCTGAGCAGCTGGCCGGGGTCACCAAAGCCCAGGCGCTGAAACACCCCAACTGGTCCATGGGCGCCAAGATAACGATAGATTCGGCCACGATGATGAACAAGGGGCTCGAGGTCATAGAGGCTTCGTGGCTCTTCGGAGTTCCCGCAAAAGACATAGAAGTCGTGGTGCACCCGCAGAGCGCTGTGCACTCTGCCGTAGAGTTTGCTGACGGAAGCATAATCGCTCAGATCGGAGCCCCGGACATGAGGCTTCCTATCGCGTACGCGCTGTCTTTCCCCGAAAGGCTGGAAAGCCCTGGAAAGAAGTTCAGCTTCTTTGAGATGGGCACGTTCACATTTGAAAAGCCGGATCTTTCTGTATTCCGCTGCCTGGCGCTCGCGTACAGGGCGATAGAGCAGGGCGGCAGCTATCCAATAGTGCTCAACGCCGCGAACGAGGAGGCTGTTGCCGCATTCCTCGCGGATAAGATCAGCTTCATACAGATAGCGGACTGCGTGGAATACGCGCTGGACATGCACAAAGCTGTTAAGATCAGGGAAACAGAGGATATTTTCGGAGCGGAACGGACCGCAAGAGAGTCTGTCCGCACACTCATAGATAAGTTAACATAATCAATATTATGAAAATAATCGGTATAGTTTTAGCTTTGATATGCTTCATGCTGCTGGTGGTGGGCCACGAGTTCGGACACTTTTCAGTGGGAAGACTTCTTGGTTTTAAGATCAACGAATTCTCCGTCGGCATGGGACCGCTCCTCTGGAGCAAAAAGAAGGGCGATCTTCAGTATTCGTTCAGGGCCATCCCTCTCGGGGGCTACTGCGCTTTTGAAGGCGAAAGCCCGGACGAAAAGGACGAAGACGGCAACCCGAAGAAGCCGGATCCGCAAAGCTTTTTCCTGCAGCCGGCACACAAGCAGATCCCTGTGCTTCTGGCAGGATCCTTCAACAACATCGTCATAGGAATACTGATCTTCACAGTGATCTTCACCTTCACCGGAAGCTATTCACCGGTACTGTCGGAAGTGGTGGACGGAGCGCCGGCCCAGAAGGCCGGAATACTCGCCGGGGATGAGATCATAGGCATCAACGGCACCTATTACGATGACTGGATCGATATCACCGAAGCCATTTCGTCTTCCGAAGGGGACACCATAGACGTCACCGTAAGAAGAGACGGCAAAGAGATAGAGATCAGAAGCGTTCCGACATATACGAACGAGCAGGGCAGGAAGGTCATAGGAATAGTGTCCACGATAGTGCATTCGCCGGGCAAGGCGTTCAAGTCCGCGCTTTCAGAATGCACCACCATGATAAGAGCACTGAGGGATTTCTTCGTGAGACTCTTCCATGGCCAGGCCAGTTCCGACGAGGTGGGAAGCATAGTGCAGATAGTTGCTGTCTCCGGCGAATACGCGGTGCAGTACGGGCTGATCACAGTCATTTACCTGATAGCTCTCGTCAGCGTCAATCTCGGCTTCATGAACCTGCTTCCGATCCCGGGGCTGGACGGAGGGCGCATACTCTTCGTGCTGATCAGAGTCATCTCCCGCGGAAAGCTTTCTGCCAAAGCAGAAGCGATCATCAACAACGTGTTCATGATACTGCTTCTCGGCCTGATGGTAGTGCTGATGGCTAAAGACGTGATACATCTGATAAGGTGAGGTATTTATGAGGACCACGAGGCAGGTATCCTGCGGAAAAGTCAGAATAGGAGGGGGCGCACCGGTATCCGTGCAGTCGATGACGAATACAGATACCAGGGACGTTTCAGCTACACTCGCCCAGATCAACGCGCTTGCCGGGGCCGGTGCGGACATCGTGCGCTGCACTGTCCCGGACATGCAGGCTGCCGAGGCTTTTGCGAAGATCAGGAAGAGCAGCCCTGTACCGCTTGTTGCGGATATTCATTTCGACTACAGGCTGGCCATCGCTGCTATTGATGCAGGAGCGGACAAGATCAGGATAAACCCCGGAAACATAGGCTCAAAGGAGCGCGTAAAAGCCGTGCTCGACAGGGCAAAGTCAGCCGGGATACCAATACGCATAGGCGTGAATTCGGGTTCTTTGGAGAAAGAACTCATAGAGAAATACGGCGGAGTCACAGCGGAAGCCATGTGCGAAAGCGCGCTTAACGCTGCAGCGTACGCGCAGAGCTTCGGATTTGAAGACATAGTCGTGTCCCTTAAGTGCTCCGACGTGGCCATGAACCATAAGGCCCACAAGCTGTTTGCGGAAAAGAGCGATCTTCCGCTGCACATAGGCCTTACCGAGGCAGGAGTCGGTGAAGACGCAAGGATCAAGTCGGTCGCTGCGCTTTCCGCTCTGCTGCTAGAAGGAATGGGGGACACGATGAGGGTCTCGCTCACCGGGGATCCTGTTGAGGAAGTGCTTCTCTCAAGGAAGATACTGAAGGCCTGCGGCGTTCGCAGAGCCGGCATAGATCTCGTGTCATGCCCCACCTGCGGCCGGACCGAGGTAGATCTTGAGAGCATCGCCCTTCAGGTGAAGAACGGCCTTGCGCCGCTGTCCGAAAGGCTCGAGAAGGAAGGACGCTTCCTGCGCGTGTCCGTCATGGGCTGCGTCGTGAACGGCCCCGGCGAAGCCCGCTCATCGGACTTCGGTATCGCCTGCGGCAAAGGGGAAGGCGTCCTCTTCGCCTCCGGCAAAGTCGTAAAGAAGCTCCCCGAGACCGAGCTCGTCTCAGGCCTCCTGGACCTCATAAACAACTCGCTGTAACGGCACTACAGGAACGGTCCTTTTGGCGCCGTACTTCGAGGACGGTCCTTGAGTTCACTACAATTACAATAACTGCGGCGTATGGTTGTCTGTCGGACACGTCTCGCGCCTTGACGGGGGCCCCTCCCAGCGGTTCTAAGCTCTGTCGGCGCCCTTGATCGTT